>JBAUIL010000253.1:0-28140 GCA_049682915.1 Ahrensia sp.
ACGTCGATCTCAGTGGCGAGAATGCGCGTGCCGTCACGTTCGATGATTTCCACATCACCGGCAGCGATAACCCGCCCGGTTGATTGGTCGTAAGTCACCTGCCGGGCGACGAGCTTAATGCCGTCATAGTCGATACGCACATCGCCAATCGCGGAAATCGTTGCTGCATCATTGTTGTAGACAAGCTGATCTGCTTCCAGCAGCAACTGCGCGTCCGGGTTCGGGGCGGCCAGGTTAGCCAGCGCGTCTGCATCCTGGGCATGGGCATCCGAGAGCGCCAAAGGTGCCATCGCACAAAGCGCGAGCGCCATTGCCGACGTGGTGTTCAACCAGCGCCGCCCAAACCCCAATTGTGTACGATTAGCCCCCACGCTAGCCGTCCTCACGATGCAACAAATACCCAACGCCGAAAAAAATCGCCGCTCCAGCAGGCAAC
Source organism: Ahrensia sp. (assembly GCA_049682915.1). Taxonomy (GTDB): domain Bacteria; phylum Pseudomonadota; class Alphaproteobacteria; order Rhizobiales; family Rhizobiaceae; genus JBCDLI01. The sequence continues at coordinate 437 of JBAUIL010000253.1, forward strand.
CAAGCTGCAATGGAGGGGGCGACAAGCCCGACGCTGCCGAAAGACTTGGCGACGGCGGTTATGACGTAGAGCGCAAAACCTGCGCCAATTCCACTTAAAACCATACCCGCAGACTGTCCAAATCTCGCAAACCTTAGTGACACTGTCGCGGCGATCAATGTCATCGCAACCAGCAACACAGGAAGGGCTATAAGCGAATGATATTGCATGCGAAAGGGGTTTGCGGGGATTCCGAAAGATTGGGCGGTATTAATTTGCTTGGGCAGTGACAAAAATGGGACCATTTCGGCAGGAATCAGTGCTTCCGAAACAACCGCGGCATCCAGACTGGTGGGAATCATCAACCGATCCGCAAGCTGCTTTTTGCCGGATGGATCTATTGTCACGGTGTCAAACGCATCCCACCGGCCCGGCGATAGCGTGGCGCGCGCCGCATCCACCCGCTTTGTCATCGCGCCTTGCGCATCGATAAACAGAAATGAAACAGTAAAGATTTGCGTACCAACGGCGGACGCGCGTGTTGCGCCGATCAGCACCGCACCGCCATCTTCACCCGGTTGCCGCAACCACGGGCGCTGTGTTTCCAGCAGGATGTTTTGGCTTGGCCCGGAGCGCCAAAGCCCCTCGATTTCTTCAGCCTTTGCAAAGCCATAGCTTGCGACCGGATTGACGATGAAAATTGTGAAAAGCCCGACGATAAAGGCCGAAACCCAAACTGGCATCAAAAACTGCCAGGCTGACACGCCCGATGCACGCGCGATCACCAGCTCATATTTCTGGTTCAGTGTCATCAACGTCGCCATGGTGGCAAACATCACGATGAAGGGGATGGCGACCTGCAAGATAAACGGCACCCGCATGGCGACCACGCCCAGCGCAACCAGCGTGTTATAATCCTCAAGCCCCGCTGTGCGGTTTGAAAACTCGGTAAAGTCCGCCAGAAAGGCCAGTGCCGTAGCGCCGAGGCTGAAATAGATGATCATGCGCAGGGAGCGCTGAAAAATATAGAGATTGAGCGTCAGGCCCATGACTATGCGCGCCTCATGCTCGATGTTGGCCAAAACCGCGCCAAAGAGCGCGACAGCCCGAAAAATGGTCGTGTCAGCGAGGATAGATTGACGACGATTCCCCTGAAATAAAGCACGCAGTTGAGCACAAAGGCGGCAATTGGCACGGCATACATCAACCAGATCAAGGCGTTTGTGCCCGCGCTTTCGCCATACACATAATAGGCAAAACCGCGATAAACCAACGCGGCACCGAAGGCCAAGCCCATGGTAATCACATGCGTCTGGCGGCTGGAGGCGGGATGACCGGCCAGCGCCAATGCCAGCGTGCCAAACAGCAGCGGATAGAGCCAGTCAGAATTGCGGCGCTGCACTTCAGCTTTCGCCTCAAAAACGCGATCCTGCAAATAGCTGTCATTGGGGTCGATGTTTGCCAGTTCGCTCGTCGGACGCTCAATCACCTTATAGGCATGGCCATTGGCCGCGGACGAAAATTCCGACAGGCTCACCGCATAGCTGGCGAATTTGATGATCGACACCGAGTTGTCCTTGTCGCTGCGCCGGTGAATTTGCCCGTCGCTCATCAACAGCATGTCGATGCCGTCATTCTGCGTTGCCTGCGCCGACTGCGCGTAATAGATGAGCTGGTTTTTGGGGTCGCGCAAATCCGCCATCATCAGCCCGTTGAGCAAATTGCCCGGCGATTTGCTGTCAACATAAATCACCATGTCGCGCTCAAGCTTGCGGAACTGCCCGGGGTTGATCAGGCTCGTCAGCAGGTCGGTGCGCGCTTCAATAACGATATCGCGCTTGGCGCGGTTGGCTGACGGTTCAATGAAGTGAGACGAAAAAAGCGTGTATGCCGACGCCGCCGCACACAAAATAAACACCGGCTTGGCAATCGACCAGCGACTGACACCTGAGCCTGCCATCGCCGACATCTCCGCACCGCTGTTGAGTTCGTTGAGCACTTTGACGATGCCCATGATCAGGCCAAAGGGCAGGGCGATGGACATCAACTGCGGCGAAATCGCCACCAAAAGCGCAACAAACGCACCCATCGATGCGCCTGTGCCGGTCGCAAAATCCATCCGGCTGACCGCTTGGCTGACCCAAACCACGGCAAAAATCGCGAGCGCGGCACCCAGCCCAGCAATTACGATCTTCTTGAATATGTAACGTTCAAGCGTGTTCAATCTGCTGCCTTTGCGCGGCTCAATCGCTGCTGGATTGGTTTTGAGTTTTCAATAAAACACTTCATTAACGATATCGCAGCGTCCATAAGAAACTGCCAAAAGACTTGGTTAACAAGATGCTTTACGCATTGCCCCTTGCTATCAGCAAACAGAGCGCCAAAATCAAGGCATAGAAAACAACAACAACCAATTCAGGTGATTCCCGTTCATGTCCAAGCTTCCCACGATCTCTTTCGCCAAAGTGTCCAAACCAAAGGGTGGGGCGGTGCTTGTGTTGGTACCCGAAGGGGTTGCACCGTCAACGGCCGCAGGCGTGATGGACCCGGACGGCGTGTTGGATAAAGCCGCACAAACCGCTGAATTCTCTGCCAAGAAAAAGTCTGTTCTCGATGTGCTGGCACCCTCGGGCAGTGACGCCAACCGCTTGATCGCCATGGGCATCGGCAAACCCGAAGAGTTGACAGCCAATGACTGGACATCGCTGGGCGGCACCGCCCGCGCCAAAGCGAGCAGCGCGCAGGCTTTGACCGTCATGCTGAGCATCGATGGAGCTGAAATTTCCGCTGAACATCAAGCCGCTTTTGCCCAAGGCTACATGCTGCGCGCCTACGCTTTTGACAAGTACAAGACAAAGTCCAAAGACGACGACGCGTCAAAAAAAGCCAAGGACCAGAAAGTTACCATCATGGTGGATGGTCTGGCTGAGGCGCGCAAAGCATGGGCAGAAGCTGAAGGTGTCGCGGCCGGTGTGCTGCTGGCCCGTGATCTGGTCAATGAGCCGGCCAACACGTTGGGGCCGGTGGAATTTGCCGAAAAAGCATCTGCTCTCAGTGCCTTGGGCATTGAGGTTGAAGTGCTTGGCGAAAAGGAAATGAAAAAGCTGGGCATGGGCGCGCTGCTGGGTGTGGCTCAGGGTTCGGTGCGTCCGCCGCGCATGGCGATCATGAAATGGATGGGCGGTAAACCCAAGCAAAAGCCCATCGCGTTCATCGGTAAGGGCGTGGTGTTTGATACCGGTGGCATCTCCATCAAGCCAGCCGGTGGCATGGAAGATATGAAGGGCGACATGGGTGGTGCCGCCGCCGTGACTGGCCTGATGCACGCATTGGCTGCGCGCAAAGCCAAAGCCAATGTGATCGGCATTATCGGCCTGGTGGAAAACATGCCCGACGGCAATGCCCAGCGCCCGGGTGACATCGTGACCTCCATGTCGGGCCAAACCATTGAGGTGATTAATACAGATGCTGAGGGCCGCCTCGTGCTGGCAGACGCGCTTTGGTACTGCAAGGAAACCTATAAGCCGGAATTCATGATCAACCTCGCCACGCTGACCGGCGCGGTGCTTGTGGCGCTTGGCCAAACGCATGCTGGCATATTCTCCAATAATGATGATCTCTGCGACAAGCTTTCAGCGGCGGGCAAGCAAACCGGCGAAAAGGTTTGGCGCCTGCCTTTGGGACCTGAATATGACAAGATGATCGACAGCAAGTTCGCCGATATGAAAAACACCGGTGGCCGCTATGCGGGCTCCATTACGGCGGCGCAATTCCTGCAGCGCTATGTCGACGATACGCCTTGGGTGCACATTGATGTGGCAGGCACCGCCATGTCGTCACCGTCAAGCGACATAAACACCTCATGGGCGTCAGGCTATGGCGTCCGCCTGCTCAATGAGATGGTCAAAGCGAATTACGAGTGATGACGCAGATCCTTTTCTACCATCTGACGGAAACAGCGCTGGAGGAGGCGCTGCCCATCTTGGTGGAAAAGTCTCTGGCCAAGCCTTGGCGGGTGGTGATCCAGACCCCGGATGAAGCCAAGCGGGATGCGCTTGATGAGCATTTATGGGGCTATCGCCGTGACGCGTTTTTGCCACACGGCAAAGACGGTGATGAAGCCGCACACAGGCACCCCATTTTCTTGACAACCGCCAATGAGAACCCGAACCAGGCCGATATCCGGTTTCTGGTCGATGGGTCCGATGTACCGGAAGCGCTGGAAGTCTACCAACGCGTCATGGTGATGTTTGACGGCAAAAATGATGATGCGGTCGCGCGCGCGCGGACCCAGTGGAAGGCGTTGAAAGACGCTGGCCACGATCTGGCTTACTACAAGCAAACGCTGGAAGGCCGGTGGGAGAAAGCTGCCTGATGAGCGACTATAAACCCGGCCAAACCCTGTTTGATGAGTGGCGTGCCGAAGCGCGCGCAAAGCTGGATCGCCAAGACGATAATGGATTGAGCGATCCGATGCGGCACGCGTTTTTCCATCGTGTTTATGATCAGGCAGGCGATGACCCCGCAGGTGTGCCATGGGCGAAGCTGGAGCCGCACCCGCTTCTCGCCGATTTTTTGGCGATAGAGCCATCGCCTGCGACTAATATGCGCGCGTTGGATGTGGGGTGCGGCCTTGGCGACAATGCGGAAGCGCTCGCGGCAAAAGGCTATGATGTGACCGCCTTTGATCTGGTCGACAGCGCGATTGATTGGGCGAAGCACCGCTTTCCCAAATCGACGGTGGACTACTGCCAGGCCGATGTTTTTTCACTGCCCGACGCGTTCAAGGGCGCGTTCGAGCTGGTGCATGAGTGCTTCACCATTCAAGCGGTTCCGCCACGCCTGCATGGCACTATGATGACCGCCATCGGTGACTGCGTGGCATCGCGCGGGCGGCTGGTTGTCATCTGTCTCAAGCGCAATGTCGGCGATCCGATCCACACATCGCCTTGGCCTCTGGCACTTGAGGAATTTACGCCATTGACCACTTTCGGCTTCCGGCTGGAAGATGTCGCAGAGATTGAACAGCCAAGACCAACAATGCGGCTGACCTTTGAAAAGGTCTATTAGTGATGATGCGTGGTCTGGGTGTTTTGATGATTATTGTTGGCGCCGCTTTTGCGTTTGTGGTGCCCTACTATCAGCAGCATTTCACCAATTTTGTGATTGCCGAGCGGCCTGTTTATGCCGACGCTGAGGGTTATCAGACATTTGACCTGGAAGTTGCCGCCAATGATTCACCGCTGGAGGTCGCCGTCAGGGTAGAATTGGCCTATGAGGGTGATGGAAGTGGTGGCCGCTTGGCGGTGCCGTTGATCATTGACGGGCCGGACGGCTTTATTTTGACCGACGCTTTCACCATCACCGATGCGGATGTGCAGCCGGAGGCGGCAAACACCAGCGCGTCGCCGGTGCGGCAGTGGAGCCATGAGCACTTTTTTCAGGACATCACAGTCGCGGAGGATAGCATCTACACGTTCTCACTTGGTCCGCTGGTGGAAGAGGGTTATAGCGCCCAGCAAGTCGACCTGACGGTTATCGGCAATGCGACCCCGCCCTGGCCAGATTTGACGCCATTAGCATGGGCACTGTTCGGCGTTGGCGGTATGGCTGTGATGTTTAGCGGAAGGCGCAAAGCGCGAAAACTGCCTGATAGCAAAACTGCACGCATCGGTCGGCGTCAACCATCTGAAATCACCACGCCTAAAGCGCCACCGAAAAAGTGGGGCCGCGACTGACTGACAGTGTCCGCCGTCTGATGCCGAACGCCTAAAGCGCCGCCATCACCGCTTCATATTCGGTCGACATTTCCATCCACTGCTCTTCGGCCTTATCGCGGCGGGCCACAATCATCGAGCGCTTGCGTGACAGGTCCGAATAACGTGGTGCATTTTCGAGAATTTTCGGATCCATCAGCATTTCATCAATGCGTTTGAGGTCCTTTTCAGACAGCGCGATCATCTGTTCAAGCTTGTCGATCTTCTGCTTGAACGGCGCCCACTTGGCGCGGATATTGGCGGCGTGCTGGCGGCGTTCCTTGCCTGACGGGTCGTCGATCTGCGGCTTCTCCGCTTCCGGCTTTTTCGGCTTGGCCGGCCCCTTCAGCAGCAGGTTACGATAGTCATCCAGATCGCCATCATAGGGCTGCACCGTGCCGTCACCGACAAGCCACAGCCGCTCCGCACTGGCTTCCAGCAAGTGCCGGTCATGGCTGACCAGAATAACCGCGCCCTCATAGGCGTTGAGCGCCTCAATCAGCGCGCTGCGGCTGTCCATGTCCAAATGGTTGGTCGGCTCATCGAGGATCAGAAGATGCGGCTTGTGGAAGGTCGCAAGGCCGAGTGTCAGCCGTGCGCGTTCGCCGCCTGAAAGCTCGCGTACCGGGGTATCCATCTTTTCTGTGCCAAGTCCCATGCCCGCAACACGGGCCCGCACCTTGGCTTCACCTTCATCGGGCACCAATGCACGCACATGGTCAAATGCGCTTTCGGCCGGGTTGAGATCGTCCAGCTGATGCTGGGCGAACATGGCAACGCGCAATTTGTCGGCACGCGTCACCCGGCCCTGTTGCTGCGCCAACCGGTCGGCAATCAGCTTGGCGAAGGTGGATTTGCCGTTGCCGTTTGCGCCCAAAAGCGCAATGCGGTCGTCCGCGTCGATCCGCAGGTCCAAGCCCTTCAGCACGGGTTTGTCGTCGGCGTAACCGACAGATACGCGCTCAAGATTGATGATCGGCGACGCGGCTTGGCGATCTGGTGAGGGAAAGTGCAGGGGACGCGTCGGCTCATCGGATATCAATGCAACATCCGCCAGCTTCGACAGCGCTTTTAGTCGGCTTTGTGCCTGACGGGCTTTGGACGCTTTGGCACGGAAACGCTCAACAAACGCTTCCATATGTTTGCGCTTGGCGTCCTGTTTCTCTTTCATTTTGGTGGCTTGCATCATCTTTTCAGCGCGCGCACGGGCAAATTGCTCATAATTGCCGCGATAAAAAGTCAGGCTTAGCCCTTCCAGATGCAAAATCGAATTGGCCGATGAATTGAGCAAGTCACGGTCATGGCTGATCAGCAACACCGTGTGCCGGTAGCGCTGAATATAGTTTTCCAGCCACATCGTACCTTCCAGGTCGAGATAGTTGGTCGGCTCATCCAGAAGCAACAAATCCGGCTCAGAAAACAGCACCGCCGCCAGTGCCACCCGCATCCGCCAACCACCCGAAAATGACGAGCAGGGCTGGCGTTGTGCTTCCGCGCTGAAGCCCAGACCGTGCAAAATAGAGCCCGCACGCGCTTCGGCGGAATGCGCATCAATATCGTTGAGGCGCGTATGAATAGCGGCGATCCGCTCAGGATCCGTCGCGGTTTCCGCCTCTGCCATCAGTGCGGTGCGTTCAGTGTCTGCTTCCAGCACGGTGTCCAGCAAGGATACTTGCGTACCAGGCGCTTCCTGCGCCACCTGGCCAAAGCGAAGGCCGGTCGGCAGGGTAATGGAGCCGCTTTCGGGTTGCAGTTCACCGGTGATCATTTTGAAAAGCGTGGTTTTGCCGGTGCCATTGCGCCCGACAAGACCGCATTTCGCCCCCGCAGGTATCGTCGCCGACGCACCGTCAAAAAGTGTCCGCCCAACCATCCGGAATGTGAGATTTGAAATCTGTAGCATGGCGCGTGTTTGGCCTAAGCCGTGGCGTTGAGCAAGTGCAATATATCAGACAGGCACCAATGGGCCTTGGCAATTGGTGTGCCTTTCTTTATAGCGCGCTCAACACCTCCCCATCACATGAAGGATAGAACCAGATGGCAATCGAACGCACATTTTCAATGATCAAGCCGGACGCGACAAAGCGTAACCTGACAGGCGCGATCACCAAGGTTTTTGAAGAAAACGGTTTGCGCGTTGTCGCATCAAAGCGCGTTTGGATGAGCCAGAAGCAAGCTGAAGGCTTTTATGCCGTCCATGCAGAGCGCCCATTCTTTGGTGAATTGGTCGAGTTCATGTGCTCCGGCCCGACCATCGTTCAGGTTCTGGAAGGCGAAAATGCGGTTGCCAAAAACCGCGAAGTCATGGGCGCGACAAACCCGGCGGACGCAGCCGAAGGCACTATCCGTAAAATGTTTGCTGAATCAATCGGCGAAAATTCCGTGCACGGTTCAGACGCCCCTGAAACAGCAGCCGAAGAAATCGCGTATTGGTTCGCAGGCACCGAAATCGTCGGCTAATCGCTCCGACCATGGTTATTTAAAGCCGGGCCAAGCGCCCGGCTTTTTTATGCGCGCAGCGTTTCAAAATGGGCGCGAACATCGTCGGGAATTGTCATCGACCGGCGTGTTTTCATGTCAACCATCACCACCGTGCTCTGCGCGGTCGCGTGCGCGATTTCATCAACAAAAATCGACTGCTCAAATTTCATCGATGCGTTGCCGATGGCGCTGACCCGTGTGGCGATGATCACTTCGCCCGGAAAGCGGATTTCCGCGATGAAATTTATGTTGATCTGCGCAAGCACAAACGCGGTGTCGCGCGGCGGTAGCCCATATTTTTTGTTGTAGAGTACTTCAACCCGGCCGCTTTCAAAAAACGTCGCATACACCGCATTGTTGATATGGCCTTGCTGATCGGTATCACCGAAGCGCAAGATTTGGGTGGTTTCCGCGCGGAACGAACCGCGCGTTTCGTAGTCATTTTGTCTCATCGCCTAACCATATCTGATTTTATCCTTATTTAGTATTTTGGCCGCACACTGGGAAAGACACAACGGTATTGCTGTGGTGGCAGTTAACGAGCAACGGGGCGCGCTAGCGCGCGGAAAGGGGCGCTCATGGTCGCTCTCGGACAACATCTTACAGTCGTTCAGCCGGAAACGGTTGACGATTACCCTTACTACGCAAAAGAAGAAATCAAAGCCGACGCCACCGCTCATCTGTTGGGCATTTTGGGAGCGCTGGCCGCATTTGCATGGCTCGCCAGCCAGTCAATGATCGGTTTTGCCGGTGCGTTGCCTCTTTCGTTGACCATTTATGCGCTGTGCATGATCACCTTGTTCTGCTGTTCGGCGGCGTATCATATGACGCCGAAACCACAATGGCGCCCGGTCTTGCGTCGCTTTGATCAATCGGCCATTTTCTTCAAAATTGCGGGCACTTACACGCCGTTGGTGGTGCTGATAGACACCACGCTCAGCTATTCACTGCTCGCCATGGTATGGGGTGCTGCCTTATTGGGGGCAGGGTTCAAACTGGGCACCGGTGACCGCTTGGATAAATATACCGTCGTCATCTATCTCGGGATCAGCTGGTCTGCGGTGTTGCTGTTGTGGTCGTTATTCACAACGCTTCCATTACTTTCGGCATCGCTGATTGTTGTGGGTGGAGTGGTCTACACAGTGGGCGTCTATTTCCATCAGTCCGGCCACATTAAATACAACAATGCGATTTGGCACTTCTTTGTGCTGGGCGGCTCAGCCTGCCACTTTCTGGCAATCGCCAACGCCATTTAAGCCAAAAGTCACGTCACAAAACTCAGGCGATGCGTTTGTCGACAGTGTTATTGTTATGATTGCCGCCCATAACGTCGACCAACGCCATAAACCGGTCCTCGGGCACCGCCGGTGAATAGCGGTAGCCTTGGAACAGATCGCAGCTCAACGAGCGCAGCATTTCTTCCTGCACGTCAGTTTCAACAAATTCAGCAACGACGCGCATGTTCAACGCCCGTGCGGTCTCGACCACCGCTTTGACCAGTTGCTGATCCACCTTGTTTTCAACGACATCGGCAACAAAGGCATTGTCGATTTTCAGCTCGTCAAATGCCAGGTGCTTGAGATTGGCAAAGGCTGAAAACCCGGTGCCGAAATCATCAATGGCGAATTCAACACCGTACCGCTTGATCGATTCCATCCTGCATTTGACGATTTCAAGGTTGGACGCAGCAGCGGACTCGGTCAATTCCAAGGTGAGGTGCTTGCCCAGCCCGTTGCTGGCTTGCAACATTTCTTCCATGCGCTGCCACAAGGCGCTTTGCGAAATGCAGTGAGGCGAAAGATTAAGCGACAGGTTGAAGGACGCCGTTGCCTGATGGTTGCGCCAACGCTCCAAAATGCCAAAGGCTTCACGCAGCGACCAGAAAGTGAAATCCAGGATGTGCCCGCTCTTTTCAAGAATGGGAATGAACTCGCCCGGCGAGACCATGCCATAGTCAGGATGCGTCCAGCGCGCGAGCGCTTCGGCACCGACAATGCGCCCTTGACGGTCCACTTGAGGCTGCAACATGAGTGAAAACTGGTTCGATTCCAGCGCTCGGTTGAGGTCTTGTAACAGCGCATAGCGCCTTGCCCGTAGGTTATGGATATCATCATTATAGACTTCAAAGGTGTTTTTGCCTTTGCGCTTGGCGTCGTACATCGCGGTATCGGCTGTCGCCAAAATGTCGACGACCGAGCTTTCGGTTTCGCTGAAAAGCCGAACACCGATAGAGCAGGTTGACTGATGCATATGACCCGCCAAAATCACCGGCTGGGCAATTGTTGTGCAAAGCGTTTGCGCCAATGAAGATGCGTTTTGTTCTGCTTCAGCTTGATTGTCGCCGGCATTATCGAGCAACACCACAAACTCATCGCCCCCAAAGCGGGCCACATGGCCGTTGGGCGGTACCACATGGCGCAACCGCGCGGCTACCTGTGTCAAAAGAGAATCGCCATAGTCATGGCCGAAACTGTCGTTGAGGGTTTTGAAGTTATCCAGATCGATAAATAAGACTGCTCCAAAATGCTGCTTGCCAACAATGTCGCGCATGGTGCGGTCAATCTGGTCGGTCATGCATTTGCGGTTTATCAAACCGGTCAGCGTGTCGTAGTAGGCTAGTTTATGAATCTCTTCTTCCTGGCGCTTGCGTTCGGTTGTGTTGAACATGTAGCCGTGCCAGCGGATACCGTCATCGAATTGCTCCGGCGTCGCCAATAAGGTGGCCCAACGCAATTTTTCGTTGCTGTCATAAAGGCGAAATTCAACGCGCCATTCGCTCAGTTGCTGAGCCGACTTTCGCATTGAAGCGTTGTAGATCTCCCGGTCATCAGGATGAATACGCTCAAAATACGCGCGGGCATCATCGATGGTCTGTACAATGGGAATGTCGACGAACTCGCAGAACCCCGGGCTGACATAAGGCACATAAACGCGCTTGTCCTTGCGCACTTCCATCTGGAACAAGCCACCTGGTAAATTGCGGGCGAGCTTGTCGAAAAGACTTGCCTGCCGCCTCCGGTGAACGCGGTCGGTAACCTCTGTTACCGAGCCTTCATAATACAGCGGTTCGCCCGTATTCTGGTCGCGCACCAGCCGCGCATTTTCACTGATCCATATCCGTTCGTTCGTCTTGTGGCGAAAAATTTCAGAGGTGAAATTTTCAATGTAGCCATATTCATCCAGAAGCTGTCTGAATTCGTCGCGGCGATTGCTGTCCACATACCACTGAGTGGCAATACTCCTTATCGCTTCTGATATCTCGTCAAAGCTATCATAGCCGATCATTTTGATGAGTGCTTTGTTGGCATAAACATGCCGTCCATCAAGCGATGCGCGATAGACGCCTTCCACCAGATGCTCAATTGTATCGATGACACCGACAGACGCATCGCTAAGGGACGCCCAACAAATGTGCATCTCCTCAGCGCTGTCTTGGCCTTGTAGCAATACGTTATTCGTCGACTTGGACTTTTGCCGGTTATATTCCAACTACCTTCCCCCCAAAAGCCTGTCTCGTTTCAAGGCAGGTTAAATTGGGAACAAAAATATGGAATTAAACGACATCACCAACTTTAAGTTGAATCTTAGCTACCAAGCAAGAAGACCAGAACAATCGAATAGAGCAACACACCGCCTGCAATCAGGAATAGTTGGGAATTGTTGCTGACCGTCGCGACGGTTTTATCCTTCACCTGATCCAATAGCTCCGGCCACGTGTAAGACACAAAGTCGCCCTGTGTCATAATGGAAACAAGCTTGCCATTGCTGTCGACTACGGGCAGGCGGCGGAAGCGCTCATTGGACATCATGCGCATCCAGTCGCGCACATCGTCTGTTTCTTTCGCAATCCGCACATCCGCTGTCATGATTTCGGATAGCTTGGTTTTCTTGGCGTCTTTGCCTGCATTGACAAGTCGCTTCATGATATCGCGCTCCGTCACCATGCCTGCAATGCCACCCTTGTCATCCACAATGATGACGGAACCGAAATTGCGCTCAGACATCGCTTTGACGGCCTCGGCAACGGTTGTGTCTCCCAAATAGGTAAGGGGCTTTGCTTTTGAACTATATTCGATCCGATCGATAATACGCATGGCTAACTCCCGGTTTTGCATTGATGCACTTCAAGTAGTGCAGCCAAACAGGTCGGAAAGCCCCAGGTGCGTCAAACGGTCCATTTAGTCTTGGCGCGAGTATCGGTGTCGCGCGCGGCCACCCAGCCCGCGTTACCACCCGCGTTCAAGAGCTGTTTCTTCCAAAACGGCGCATCCGTTTTCAAGAAATCCATCACAAACCGCACTGCATCAAACGCCGCGTCCCGGTGGCGTGATGTGGCGGCGACAAACACAATGGCCTCGCCGGGTTTTATCAGACCCACGCGGTGCTGGATGAAAAGCCTGCCAACGCCGAAGCGTGCCATGGCCGCACTTGCGATATCGTCGAGCTGTTTTTGCGCCATGGCAGGGTAGTGCTCAAGCTCCAAAGCGGACAGCGTGCCACCGTCGTCTCGGCAAAAACCGGCAAAACTGGCTACCGCACCGTCAGTGCCATCCGGTTCAAACCGCGCCAGCAACGCATCGGGCGCAAAGGGTTGCTCATCTATAACCACCTCTATCATTGCTAGCCGCCCGTCATGGGTGGAAACAGCGCGATTTCTGATGCGCCGGTGACCGGTTCTTCTGCGTCAATCAGATTTTGATCAACGGCAATGCGGATGGCGAGCGGCTCTTCCAGCGCATAGGCGTAGTTTTCGCCGCGGCTTTGCAACCAGCTGATCAAGTCGCTGCCGGTCGACACATCATCGGGCAGATCAACGCGCTCTTCGGGTAGGCCAATGCGTTCACGCACCCATGCAAAGTAAACCAGCTTCACGCTCATCCGTCATCTCCATCGACAATATGGCGAAGCCCGGCTTTGAAATAATCATAACCGGTATAAAGCGTCAGCACGGCAGACAACCACAGCAGGGCATGGCCGGTCTCCGTCACAAATGGCAACAGCTTGTCGCCCGCCGGGCCCGCTAGTAAAAAGCCAATCGCAACCATTTGCGCGGTTGTTTTCCACTTGGCCAATTGTGACACCGGCACGCTGACCTTGAGCGCCGCAAGATATTCGCGCAGGCCGGAGACAAGAATTTCGCGGCACAATATGATAATTGCCGCCCACAGCGACCAGCCCGCTATCGACCCCTCTGCCGCAAGCAATAACAACACCACCGAAACAAGCAGCTTGTCGGCAATCGGGTCCAGCATACGGCCGATATTGGAGGTTTGCTGCCATTTGCGCGCCAGATAGCCATCCAGCCAGTCGGTCACGCTGGCAATAATAAAAATGGACAGTGCCAGCCACCGCGCAAAGTCTGACGACTGCAATCGTCCCTCAATGAAAAAGCAAAGCACAATCGCCGGCACAGCCAAAATCCGCCCATAGGTCAGCAGATTGGGTAGTGAGTAGGTGAGGTTCTTTTGCTTGGAAGCCATGGAGATATCGTCACTTCGCCCTGTTTGTGCAGATGCTAGTTTCTTTGCGCTTCTATCGCCACATCTTTACGGCCAAATCAACGTGGCGCGTTGAAATGATCAAAAATTTGTTGCGCCATCGCGTGTGAAATACCGTCAACTTTGGCAATATCAGCCACAGGCGCACGGGCCACAGCCTTTGCTGAGCCAAAATGATGCAGCAGCGCGCGTTTGCGCCCCGGACCAATGCCGTCGATTTCGTCAAGCGGGTTGGAGACCATTTCCTTCTTGCGCTTGGCCCGGTGAGACCCGATCGCAAAACGGTGCGCTTCGTCACGCAGCCTTTGAACGAAGTAAAGCACCGGATCGCGTGGCGGCAAGCTGAAGTCTGGCTGATCCGGCAAAAAGAACCGCTCGCGCCCCGCATCACGGTCCGGGCCCTTGGCAATGCCGATCAGGGTCACGTGCTGTTCGATACCGAGACCCTTGACGATGTCGCGCACCGCATTCAGCTGGCCCAAGCCACCATCGATCAACAAAACGTCCGGCCATGCAGGCAGTGCATCATTGTCGTTTTCGTTGTCATTGTCCGTGTCACGGTCGGGCAGGGCGTGCTCTTTGACCAGCCGCGCAAAGCGCCGCTCCATAACCTCTTTCATCATGCCAAAATCATCGCCGGGCGTGATGGTCTCGCTTTTGATGTTGAATTTCCGGTATTGGTTTTTGACCAGCCCCTGCGGCCCTGCCACAATCATCGCGCCAACCGCATTGGTGCCCATAATGTGCGAGTTGTCGAACACCTCGATCCGCTTTGGCACGCGCTCCAGTTTGAATGTCTCCGCCATGGCTTTCAGCAGGCGAGATTGAGACGCGGTTTCGGCCAAATGACGGCCAAGCGCCTCACGCGCGTTGCTCAAGGCGTGGCCGACAAGATCACGCTTTTCGCCGCGCTTGGGTACGCTGACGGAAACCTTGTAAGCCGCCCGCAAACTAAGCGCCTCCTCAATAAGGTCTGCATCGGCGATGTCATCTGACAGCAAAATCTGTTTGGGCACCGGCTTATCGTCGTAAAACTGCGCGAGAAACGCGCCCAGCACGCCTGCACAGTCCAATTCCGCATCCGCTTTGGGAAAATAAGACCGGTTGCCCCAGTTCTGGCCGGTGCGAAAGAAGAACACTTGAATACAGGTCAGCCCGCCTTCCTGATAAACGGCAAACACATCGGCTTCCGACACACCGGCCGGATTGATGCCTTGATGTGATTGAATGGCCGTCAGCGCGCTGATGCGGTCGCGATAGCGCGCCGCCCGCTCAAAATCGAGCTCCTCGGCGGCTTCCTGCATCGTCTTGGCCATCGCCGCCTGGACGGATTTGGATTTGCCGGACAAAAATTCTTTGGCTTCGCCAACGAGATCACCATAGTCGGCCAATGAAATCTCGCCCGTGCAGGGGCCCGCACAGCGCTTGATTTGGTACAGCAGGCAAGGCCGCGTGCGGCTGGCATACACACTGTCGGTGCAGGTGCGCAGTAGGAAGGCTCGCTGCAAGGAGTTGACGGTGCGCGACACCGCGCTGGCCGATGCGAACGGACCGAAATAAGCGCCTTTTTTAGACTGCGCGCCGCGATGCTTAAACAGCCCCGGCGCATCATGCTCGCCCGTCAGAAGAATATAGGGAAATGATTTATCATCGCGCAGCAGCACATTGAAGCGCGGTCGCAACCGCTTGATCAGGTTTGCTTCCAGCAGAAGCGCTTCGGTTTCACTGCGGGTGGTGACGAACTCCATCGCATGGGTCAGCTGGATCATTCGCGCGATGCGGTTTGTGTGCCCACCAATCCGTGCGTAGTTGCCAACCCGGTTTTTCAGGTTCTTCGCTTTGCCAACATACAGCACGTCGCCTTTAGCGTCGAACATGCGGTAGACCCCCGCATTGTTGGGCAGCCGCTTGACATAGGCCTCAATCAGGGCAGGGCCGGTCAGCGACGCTGTATCGGTCTCTTCGCGCTCCCAGACAAGCGACTTGCCCAGACGGTCTATGATCGCGCCGGACCCGCCGTCGCTCTCCGCTTCTTCAATGGAATCGCCGTTATAAGTGCTCATGGCGTCATTATCGTCCGGGGGCAGGGGCGGCATCAACCCGCGTCCAGCATGGCGCGAATATTTCTGTCGTCGGGCGCGCGCCATTACTCATTGATGCCGGCAACATCCGGCGTTTCCCATGCAAGGTGTTGGCCGCCATCCAACGCGATCATCTGACCGGTCACTGATGGTGCATTCCACAAATACCGAATGGTCGCACCAAACTCGGCAAGGGCCGGCCCGCGTTGCAGCGGCAAAGCGTCGATCTGTTGCTGAAAGTCTTCTTCCGCTTGGCGAACGTTTTTCAACGTCGGGCCGGGGCCAATCGCGTTCACCCGGATTGAGGGTGCGAGTGCCTGCGCCATGGTTTGCGTGGCGGCCCACAAGGCGGCTTTTGAAGCTGTATAAGAAAAGAAATTGGGCGTCAGCCGCCACACGCGCTGGTCGATAATGTTGACCACAAGGCACCGCGTGCCGGGACGGTGATGCTTGGCCACCTGCTGCACCATGAAGGCCGGTGTTTTGACATGCACAGCAAAATGCGTGTCCCACAATGCGCTGTCGAGCGCGCCAAGCTCGTCTTTTTCAAAGGTTGAAGCATTGTTGACCAGCAGATTAATCGGCCCGCGCGCGCGGACGATGTCATCAATCATCTTTGCTGCAGCAGCCGTATCGTTGAGGTCGCAATGCACCGCAAAGGCGCAATCACCAAGTGTGTCAGCAAGCGTTTGCGCCGCGTCCAGTGATGAGTTCGCATGGATACCAACGCAAAAGCCGTTGGCCGCCAAATCTTCGACGATGGCACGGCCAACGCGCTTTGCGCCGCCGGTCACCAGCGCAATCGGTTTTGACATGTTCAATGGGCTATCCCGAGTTTAAAATACACTCACGATATAGGCGGTATAGGCCACAAGCATAGCGCCACCCAGCACTTTGCCGGTCGTTATTTTTGCATAGCACAGAACGGCCAGCAGCAACGACACCGCCAGCATGACCCACATGTCATAGCTCACAAGCACCGGCGCGATGTTCAGCGGAATGATCATGCCTGTAACGCCCATGATAGCCGCAATGTTGAAGACGTTCGAGCCAATGATGTTGCCTAAGGCCACATCACCCTCTTTGCGCCAAGCAGCCATAAACGAGGTCGCCAATTCCGGCAGTGAGGTGCCAATGGCCACAATTGTCAGCCCGATAACGGCTTCCGACACACCAAAAGCGCTGGCGATGGAAGAAGCGCCAGTGACTGTAAAATAGGCTGCCAGCGGCAGACCGATGACACCACCCAGAATATACATGGCGATCCGGCTGGCACTGTGTGGCGCTTCGCCCACATCGTCATGGTAATCGGGGACTTCTTCTTCCGCACCGGCCTTCATCATGGCGCGCGCCCGTACAATCTGCGCGACGAGGAAGACGATCAGACCTGCAAACAAGGCAGCCGCTTCAAGGCGCGACAGCACGCCATCATTGATCATCCACATAAAGGCGAGGGTGAAAACGAGCATGATTGACGCGTTGCGCGACAGCCCCGCCTGATCGGCAGAAATAACCGCGATCAGTGCGGGCAGACCCATGACCAACAAAATATTGGCGATGTTGGAGCCTATCACGTTGCCCACTGCAATATCGTCCACACCCTTGAGCGCAGATTGCAATGAAATGAACAGTTCAGGCGCAGATGTCCCGAAAGCGACAATCGTCAGGCCGATGATCAGCGGTGGAATATCGAGGTTTTCGGCGAGGCCCACAGCGCCCTTGACCAAATAGTCACCGGCAAACACGAGTAGAACCAGCCCGCCGACCAAGAGCGCAATATCCAAAACCATTTGATGAATCCCCCAAAAATATACAAATTTATATAGTCGCTGCACCCGACAAGGAGAAGGGGCAGTGCATGGTTGTCGCAACAATCAAGCGCTCAAACGCGAAACGCCCACTTCAAAATAATGCGATGTTTATGCACTCGGTTTGAAGGCAACCAAATCGGGTGCGATTTCTTCAAACCGGGCCACGAACCGGCGCAGTTTTGGCCTTCCGCGTCCCCAATTGAGGTTTGGGAAACGCAGGTCGGCATAGCCAAGCGCCGCGTAAAGCGCGATCTGGCCGCCATGGGGCGTTTTACCGAACCGTGTTGGTGTGGCTTCAAACCAGTCCAGCGCCCGCTCGACCTTACGCGCTTGATAGTCGATCCATGGCTGATGAACCTTTTCCTCGGGTCGCATTCTGCGCTCATAGACCTGTGCCAGCAACGCATCACACATCCCGTCGCCTGCCGCCTCCATCCGCTCTGCTGCGCCGCGCTTAGCAGTTGAGCGGGGGAAAATCATCTTGCCGCTCAGCCGGTCGAGTTCCGACATGATGGTGCGGCTGTCAAAGACCGCAGTGCCATCATCGAGCACGAGTGTCGGAATTTTGCCCAACGGGTTGGCGTCCAGCAGAGCTTTTGGCTCATCGGATGTGCTTACAACCTGCAACTGAATGTCGATATTGGCCATTTTGGCAGCCATCACAACCTTGGCGCTGTAGGGCGAAGCGGGGGCATAAAACAGTATAGTCATGGGGTCCTCAATTTGGTGGTACGACCATTTGCGGCAGCCGGCATTGACTGCGGTCGACTTGGGGGCAAGCTACAAAGTCTTTCAAGTCTTTGGACAGGCAGATCCGCACATCGCGCAGAAAACGCCGGTCACAGGTAACAGCAATCGATTGCGCAGGAATGGCGTTGGCGTCAATGAAAGCCTGCTCGACATCCTCGGGTTTTTCGCTGACCGTGTCGTCGCGCTCCAAATAGGCGTCCGGCATACGGATTTTCTCAAACGCAGCCCGTGTCACATCAAAATAGTCTGCCTGCGATAGCCCCGAGCAAGAGCCGTGCTTTTTCCATTGATGATCGATCAGGCCGCGTGACGGCATGATGTCATACATCGATTGGGCCAATTGCCGGTCAACCTGCGCTGGTTCGGATAGATCGCAAAACTCCGGATAACCATCGTCAAATTGCGGCCAAAGCCCATGCACGACAAAACCGAATGGATCGGCAATAGCGCATTGCTGGCGGTTGGCCCGGTCGCCCTGCGCACTGCAATAGCCCGGCGACCAGGACAGCGACAGCACGTAAAAATCAAAACCGGAACCCAGTGGCAGGTCTGATGCCGGTACGTTGGTGGCCACTGTTTGCTCGCCTTCACACGCAGCCAGAAACAGCGTCGCAGCTAGAAAACAGGCGCGTGCAACTCGCATGATGTCAGCGCAGAACGCGGCAATGACTGTTATAGACGTTCAGCGGGTCCAAGCCATCAATACAGAACTCGATCTCATTGCGACCAAAACCGGCAAAGCCCATGCCGCCTTCGATCAGGTACCAGACCTTGCGCTGTGATCCGTCATTGAAGTGCACCGTGCCATGGCAATAGCGCCGCGGAATGGGCCGTGCTTCGTGCGCATCCTGCGGCAGATAGCGGTGCTGATGAATGTGGCTGATTGTGTCGATGCGCCAATCATCGCGGTGGTGCAGATGCTTGGCCTGGTGCGCAAAACGGCGCGTAATATGTTTCATGACGCCAGGCGCTTCGCATTCGGCACTGGTCGCCGCGCGATAGTAAGGCTCATGGGCGACGGCTTTCGTGTTGAAACCCAACAGTGACGCAGCAGAAATGGCTACCGCCAGACCAACCGAAGAAAATCGTTTCATGCTGTCCATCACCATCATCGTCGCCTCAAATCGCTTGCTGTGTGGTGCTAGCACTGAATCAGCGTTGCGAAAACCGTTTGTCGTGCATGTTGTTACAGTGCAGGCCCGCGATGCTCAACATGCCACGTGCCTACACCGGGTGAAACTTCGAGCACCGGCGTTAGCCAGCCGAAAATCGTCTTTAGTTCCGCCTCAAGCACATAGGGTGGATTGATGATTGCCATACCGGTGCCGAACAGGCCCGGCGTATCGTCCCGCGCGGGCGCTTTTATGGTCAGCTCTGCAATCAGATGCGGCAGCTCAAGCGCGATCAACTGGCGTTTGAAATCCGCAACAGCTGCTCGGTTTTTGAGCGGGTACCACAAACAATAGGTGCCCGTTGCAAAGCGCTTGAGCGCTTCCTCGGTGCTGGCGGCTATCTGTGCAAACTCGTCGCGGCTTTCAAACGGCGGATCAATCAGCACCACACCGCGCCGTTCCTTGGGCGGTAGTTGCGCTTTAAGGCCGGTCCAACCATCCAGGTGAAACACCTTGATGCCATGCGCACCGGCAAATTCGCGCTTTAAGTGCTTAAAATCAGCCTCATGCAATTCCATCGCCGCAATCCGGTCTTGCGCGCGCCGCATCCGGTGGGCGACGCGCGGCGAACCGGGGTAGGTTTCAAGGGTTTCGGCGGAATTGAAGCTTGCGACGATCCGCACATAGTCATCGAGAAGCGCCGCAACAGCGGCGGGTGCGGTGTCAATATTGGCGAGTATTTGACCAATGCCGCCGCGCCACTCGCCGGTCTTTTGCGCTTGCTCGCCCGACAGGTCGTAGCGTCCGATACCGGCATGGGTGTCAATGAGCGCAAAACCCGCATCCTTGCGCTGCATATAGGCAATCACCCGCGTCAGAATGATGTGTTTGACCACATCCGCAAAGTTGCCCGCGTGGTAGGCGTGACGGTAATTCATGAGGGTTGCAAACCATCGATCAACTGCTTGAGCGCTTGCGGGTAAAGCCGGTGCTCTTCCGCCAGAAGCCGCGTTGCGAGGCTTTCGGCTGTATCACCCGCGTGAATGGCGATACGCGCCTGCGCGATGGCCGGGCCTTCATCCATACCGGCGGTAACATGGTGCACGGTGCACCCGTGTTCGGTGTCACCGGCATCCAGCGCTTTTTGATGGGTATCCAAGCCTTTATGCTTGGGCAGCAATGAGGGGTGAATGTTGATGATGCGTCCGGCCCAAGGCGCGAGAAATTCCCCCGACAACAAGCGCATGAAGCCCGCCAGACAAATGATCTCGATCTGGTGCGCGTCCAGCGCTTGCTGAATGGCGTTTTCATGGTCGCGCTTATCGGCATAGTCGCGGCGTTCTAGGGCGATGGTTTCGATGCCGTTCGCCTGTGCGCTCGCCAAGCCTTGTGCGCTTAGCTTGTCCGCAAGCACCAGCAGAATCTCAGCGGGGTAGTCAGGTGCCTGCGCTGCGCGCAGCAACGCTTCCATATTGGAACCCCGACCGGAGATAAAAACCGCAACGCGTCGCTTCGTCTGTTTCACAGTGAAAGTGTACCCGTGTAGGAGACGCGCTCATCGCCTTGCTCGGTCAATTGGCCGATGATGACGGCGCTTTCGCCCGAAGCGCTAAACGCTTCAACCAGTGCGTCCGCCTTGTTGGCAGCCGATACAACCACCATGCCCATCCCGCAATTGAAGGTGCGCAGCATTTCCAGCGGCGCAATATTGCCTTCCTTGGCCAACCAGCCAAACACCGCCGGTGGTGTCCATGTGTCGAGGTCAATCTGCGCGGTCACACCATCCGGCAGCACCCGTGGCAGGTTTTCAGTGAACCCGCCGCCGGTGATGTGGGCCATGGCTTTGACGCCGCCGACGGTGCGGATGGCGTTCAACATCGCCGAAACATAAATCCGCGTCGGCTCCAGCAGGGCCGTGCCCAAGGTTTTATCCGGTGCAAATGGTGCCGCGCTGTCATAAGTTAGCGCGGTCTTTTCGACGATTTTGCGGATCAGTGAGTAGCCGTTTGAGTGGGGACCGCTGGAAGTGAGACCGATGAGTACGTCACCGGCAGCGATATCAGCTGTCGGTAGCAAGGTGCCACGCTCCGCCGCACCAACCGCAAAGCCTGCCAGATCATAGTCCTTGGCGGCGTACATGCCGGGCATTTCTGCGGTTTCACCACCAATCAAGGCGCAACCGGCCTGCCGACAACCCTCGGCAATGCCAGAGACAATCGCCACGCCTTGGTCCACATCCAATGCGCCGGTGGCAAAGTAGTCGAGAAAGAACAAAGGTTCCGCGCCCTGCACGATCAGATCATTGACGCACATCGCCACCAGATCGATCCCGACAGTGTCGTGAATTCCGGCTTCGATAGCCACTTTAAGTTTTGTGCCGACCCCATCATTGGCGGCGACCAAAATCGGGTCGGTGAAGCCCGCGCTTTTCAGGTCAAACAGACCGCCGAAACCGCCAATATTGGTGTCTGAGCCCGCGCGCGCCGTGGATTTAACAATCGGTTTGATTTGTTCGACAAGCGCGTTGCCCGCGTCAATGTCCACGCCCGCATCGCGGTAGCTCAAGCCGTGTTTTTGTGTGTTCTCGCTCATGGGCGTTGTTCCAAGTGATTTGCTGGTACCGAGTATTTTGCTTGCCTATGCCACGCCAAGACGTCGCTTTCCATGCTATCAGTGCGTTGAAGCCGCGAAAGCGGTGGAAATCGGCGGATAAATCACTATGTGAGAAGACCAAATCACCGATCAGGCCAAAAAACCGCACCTCATACCGGCGCACGCGCTACTTCACTGGAAACGGCACTATGGGCACACACATCTCCACTTCCACATTGAGACGGCAAGCCATATTCTGGCTGCTGGCTACAGCCTCGTTTGTCACTTTTTTAGTTGTTTTCCGCTCGGTGCTGCTGCCGTTTCTGGCCGGTTTCACGCTGGCTTATTTCTTGGATCCTGTTGCTGACTGGCTGGAACGCAAGGGATTTTCCCGACTATGGGCGACGGTTGCCATTTTGCTGGCATTTGTGCTGCTGTTTACCATCGCGCTGTTTGCCATTGTGCCCGAGCTGATCCGGCAAGCGGGTGAATTTGCCGAACGGCTTCCGACCTATATCGAGCAGTTGCGCGGCTTGATCGGCTCCATTCGAATTGACGCCTTGCCGATACCTGAGTTCTTGCGGTTTGATTCTCAAACCGTTCAATCCGGTGTTGAAGATATTATCCGCCAAGGCACCGGCGTGGCGACAAAAGTGCTGCAAGGTATTTGGTCATCGGGAACAGCGCTCATTGATGTTCTCAGCCTGCTCATCGTAACGCCCGTAGTGGCGTTTTACATGCTGCTCGATTGGGACAGGATGATCGCTAAAATTGACAGCTGGGTGCCACGCCGCCATGTCGAGACCGTGCGGTCTCTGGGCCGCGAGGTTAATCGTGCCATCGCCGGTTTTGTGCGGGGCCAGGGCACGGTTTGTCTTATTCTCGGATCATTTTACGGCATCGCGCTGTCGATTGCAGGCTTGAACTTCGGACTGCTGATCGGCCTTTTTGCTGGTCTTATTAGTTTTATCCCGTATGTCGGATCGCTTGTGGGGCTGGTGCTCGCTGTTGGTGTTGCGCTCGTGCAGTATTGGCCGGGTGCGGAAGCGGTCGCCGCGGACGGCTATTCAGCCTCACTGATCCAAATCGGCATCGTCATCGGCATTTTCTTTATCGGCCAAGCCATTGAAGGCAATGTGTTGCAGCCAAAATTGGTCGGCAACAGTGTCGGATTGCATCCGGTTTGGCTGATGTTTGCGCTGTTTGCGTTTGCATCCATGCTCGGCTTTACCGGCATGTTGATTGCGGTGCCTGCGGCAGCGGCCATTGGTGTGCTGGTGCGGTTTGCTATCGCCCAATATCAGGAAAGTGACCTCTATTCCGACGGTCCGCGCGATGAGGCATAATCGGCCATGACCGCCGAGCAATTTACCTTTGATTTGCCGCTAGAGCAGCGTTTTGACCGCGATAGCCTGCTGGTGGGGCAAGCCAATAAAGCGGCAGTGTTGCTGTTGGATAGCTGGCCGCAATGGCCATCACCCTATGCCTTGTTGGCGGGGCCGACTGGCAGTGGCAAGTCACACATTGCCCACGCTTGGAAAGCGCGTGCGCAAGCCTTGGCACTACCAGTCAATGGCCTTGATATTGATTTGGCCCAACCAGCGACCCACGTGTTGATTGACGATATCGCGCCCGGCTTGTTTGATGAAACGCATTTGTTTCATGTGATGAACTGGGTGCGCCAGAACGGCAAAACCCTGCTGATGACCTCGACCAGTTGGCCCGGCAGTTGGCAGGTGCAAACGCCGGATTTACTGTCACGGCTGCGTGCCGCAACGACCATCGAAATCCACGAGCCTGACGATTTGTTGCTGCGCTCCATCTTCATCAAACTTTTCACCGACCGCCAACTCCTGGTGGATGCCGGCGTTGCTGATTATTTGGTATTGCGGGTCGAGCGCTCTTTGCGGTCGGCCATCGTTATTGTCGACGCGCTGGATCGTCTGTCTTTAGCGCGTCAATCGCGTATCACCAAACGGTTGGCGGGCGAAGTGCTGGAGGCGTTTGAGCAGCGCGACGCGCTATGATTCACGGTTTTTTCGTTTTGATCCGGTAGTCTGATCAATAAGTGACACAAGTGTGACATACTGCACTGTTAGCGCTTGCTGGTTAGAATGCATCGGGGAACGAAATGGCTGACGTGTCGAAATCTCATATTGCGCAAGAGCATGCCGTTCTTCAGGCGGACAATGATCAGCAGGTTTCGCCGGTTAAAGCCATTGCCGACAATGATCAATCTCGCTTTATCAACCGCGAGTTTTCGTGGTTGCAGTTCAACTGGCGCGTGCTGGATGAGGCCCGCAATAGTCGTCAACCATTGCTGGAGCGTTTGCGCTTTTTGTCTATTTCAGCGGGCAATTTGGATGAGTTTTTCATGGTGCGGGTCGCCGGTCTGGCCGGTCAGGTGCGCGAAGGCATCCGCGAGCTATCTGATGACGGCATGGCGCCTGAAAGCCAGTTGGAGCTGGTGCTGGATGAAATTGCCCGCTTGCAGACAGAACAGCAGATTGTGCTGTCCGAACTGCGCGAAGAGCTTGAAGACGAAAATATTGCGCTGATCCGATCGGAAATGCTGACAAGCGAAGAACACATCTGGTTGGAAGAGCGCTTCCTCTCCAATATTTTTCCTGTGCTGACACCTCTTTCTATCGATCCGGCGCACCCGTTTCCGTTCATTCCCAATCTGGGCTTTTCGATTGCGCTGCAGCTGGTCAAAAAAGACACCAAGGGCACAATGAATGCGCTGTTGCGCCTACCGGTTGCATTGGATCGCTTCATCGGTCTGCCAACCGATGGCAAAGCCTTCCGCTACATTTCGCTGGAAGATGTTGTCGGCCTGTTTATCGCCAAGCTTTATCCCGGCTACGAAGTCAAAGGGCAGGGCACATTCCGCATCATCCGCGACAGCGATATTGAGGTTGAAGAAGAGGCCGAAGACCTCGTGCGCCTGTTTGAAAGCGCGCTGAAGCGTCGTCGGCGCGGGCAGGTTATCCGCATCGAATTTGACCATGAGATGCCGAAGTCCTTGCGCGATTTCGTGGCGCAAGAGCTTGAAGTCCCACTGTCACGCATCTCTGTTCAGCCTGGCATCCTGGCTTTGGAAACCGTGTCAGAGATGGTGCGTACACCGCGTGAAGACCTGAAGTTTAAGCCTTACACCGCGCGTTTTCCGGAGCGTGTGCGCGAGCATAACGGAGATTGCTTTGCCGCCATCAAGGAAAAGGACATTTTGGTCCATCACCCCTATGAGTCGTTTGACGTGGTGGTGCAGTTTTTGCGCCAAGCTGCGGCGGACCCTAATGTTATCGCCGTCAAACAGACGCTCTACCGCACCTCAAAAGACAGTCCGATCATCCGCGCTCTGATGGATGCCGCCGAGGCGGGAAAATCCGTCACCGCACTTGTCGAGTTGAAAGCGCGCTTTGATGAGGAAGCCAACATTCAATGGGCGCGGGACCTGGAGCGCGCCGGTGTGCAGGTTGTTTTTGGTTTCTTGGAATTGAAAACCCACGCCAAAATGTCACTGATCGTGCGTCGTGAAGGCGACACGCTGCAAAACTATGTTCATTTGGGAACGGGCAATTATCATCCGATTACCGCCAAGATTTACACGGATCTGTCCTATTTCACCTCAAGCAATGAAATCGCCCGTGACGTTGCGCAAGTGTTCAACTACATCACCGGCTACGCGGAACCGGGTGAAAACCTGCTTCTGGCGGTGTCGCCGCGCACCATGCGTGATCGCATTCTGGGCCACATTGCCGACGAGGTGAAAGCCGCCAAGCGTGGTGAACCGGCGGAAATCTGGATGAAGATGAACTCGCTGGTCGATTCAAAAATCATCGACGCGTTGTATGAAGCGAGCGCTGCGGGCGTTCAGATCGATTTGATCGTGCGTGGCATTTGTTGTCTGCGACCACAGGTACCGGGCCTTTCCGACAATATCTGGGTGAAGTCGATCGTCGGTCGGTTCTTGGAGCACAGTCGCGTTTTCTGCTTTGCCAACGGCAACGCGCTGCCGAACAAAAAAGCCATTGTTTACATGGGCTCAGCTGATTTGATGCCGCGCAACCTCGACCGGCGCGTTGAAACGCTGGTGCAATTGCAAAATCCCACCGTCATCCAGCAGGTGCTCAATCAAATCATGCTGGCGAATTTGCTGGATAATCAGCAAAGTTTTGAAGTTTTGCCGGACGGGACCGCAAAGCGCGTGCATCTTGTTGACGGTGAAGAGCCGTTTGATGCTCAAGACTACTTTATGACCAATCCGAGCCTTTCAGGTCGGGGAAAAGCACTTAAATCATCCGCACCACGATTGATTGAAAACCGCAAACGGGTACAAAAGAAGCTGTAGTGGGCAGCGCCCTGACTGAAACCAGCTTAAGTGATCATGCGTGTTGGATAGAGCAGACGCCCAGGGGCGGTTAAAAGACCGAAATCCCGTTGCCATTATTGATATCGGCTCGAATTCTGTTCGTTTGGTGATTTTTGAAGGCTTGGTGCGTTCGCCCGCAGCCTTGTTTAACGAAAAAGTGTCTTGCGAATTAGGCCGTGGCATTGCCAACACCGGTCGCATGAACGAGCAAGGCGTCGAAAAAGCGTTGAAAGCGCTGACGCGTTTCAAACGCCTTACCGAGCAGGCCGATGTCAGCCAGATTTATGTGCTGGCCACTGCCGCTGCGCGCGAAGCGGAAAACGGTCCGGACTTCGTGGCTGAGGCCGAAAAAATACTGAAAGCCGACATTCATATTCTGACTGGCAAGGAAGAAGCCTACTATTCCGCCTATGGCATTATTTCAGCGTTCAGCTTTCCAGACGGCGTGGTCGGTGATCTCGGTGGTGGCAGCTTGGAGCTGATTGACGTTCGCCACAGTGAGTTAGGCGACGGCATAACCCTGCCGCTCGGCGTTATCCGCTTGGAAGAGCGTTCTGAAGCCAACATGAAAGCAGCCAACAAGATCGCGAAGGCTGATCTTGAAGCGGGCGACATGTCTGCCATCAGCGCCGGCAGGCCGTTCTACGCGGTGGGCGGCACATGGCGCAATCTCGCCAAGCTTCACATGGCGCAAAATGATTATCCGCTGCACATCACCCATGCCTATCGCTGCCCATCGGAAGATTTGTTAGAACTGCTGGATATGCTGATCGACGGCAAAATTGACGAGTTGCCGGGCATTGAAGAAGTGTCGCGGTCACGGCGCGCACTGTTGCCCTATGGCGCTTTGGTGCTCAAAAACATCATCAATTCAATGAAGCCGAGCGAAATTGTCTTTTCGGCCTATGGTGTGCGTGAGGGCTTTATTTACGCACAGCTGGAGCCTGAAGTGCAGCGCATGGATGCGCTGCTTGTTGCGGCATCGGAACTGTCAACGCTACGTGCGCGCTCGCCGCGCCATTGTGTCGAACTAGCAGAATGGACGGCGGATTGTTTTGCCACTTTCGGCATCAATGAAACCGTCGACGAGCGTCGATACCGTTTGGCGGCGTGCCATTTGGCGGACATCGGCTGGCGTGCCCACCCTGACTATCGGGCGGCACAGTCGTTGGCGGTGATTGCGTACGGCAATTTCGTGCAGATTTCCCATCAGGGCAGGGCATATATCGCACTGGCCAATTATTTTCGCTATCAAGGGCTGAAGAGCGA
>JBAUIL010000254.1:0-1813 GCA_049682915.1 Ahrensia sp.
GTGTCGCCGACATCGCTTGCCACACGGAAATTCAAGAACGGGTCAAGATCGCCGACGAGGCGTATGCTGCCCTGCTCAAAGTCCAGGCGTTGACCCAGAATTTCGAGACGCCCACGGCGCAAATCAAACTGGCCTTGCGGGATTACATCCGCGCTCGTGCCACGCAATGTCAGCGATCCGCCCAGTTCCGCGTCCAGCCCGCGACCACGCACGAAAATCTGCGATGGTGCGTTGACGACGAGGTTGAGGGCGATACCGCCACCGGACGCATTGCTCTCGGCAGGCTTGGTTTGCTCGATGCGTTGCAGCGTCGTGCTGGTTTGCTGGTCCGGGCGCAGATGATCGACCTCTAGCAGATTGGATGATGCGCTGAATGATTCAGGTACGGTGATTTCGGTGCGCGCCAAGTCGATACGACCCGACAGCGTTGGCTGACCTGCTAGCGGTCCATTCAAAGTCAGGTCGCCGTTGAGCAGGGTCGAAAAGGTTTGGCCATCGCTATAGGGAACGCCACGCAGGCCGACTTGCAGATCCGCTGGCATGTTGGCGGCAATATTGACGCTGCCGCCAATGGTCAGCTGACCGGTCTCGCCGATGCGCGCATTCATGCGGTTGATGGATATTTGATCGCCGTTCAAGCCCGCCAGCAGATTGATGTTGGTCAGTCGCAGATTGGCAAGCGGATCTGTGACGCTGCCACCGGCGACTGACAACAGACCATTGATCAGCGGCGCGCTGGTTGTGCCTGCTATCGTTGCTTCAAAGCGAGCGAGGCCGTCTACCTGTGTGCCGCGGGAGACCAGAAAAGGTTCGGCTATATTCAGTGGTGCCTGGCCACTGACGCGCATGTTCAACGCGTTGGTTGCTGTCGATACTGTGCCGCCGCCGGAAACGGCGATTTGCTGGCTGTTGGCAACCGCAAATTGTTGCAGGGTCAGTAGCCCCTGTGTGCCATCAAAGCTGCCGGAGGCGTTGATAGTGGCGGGCGCGATTTGCGCGGCTGCCGCACTGGTGACGCCATCGACGGAGAGCTGAAAATTCGTGCGACCGCTTGAACCGTCAAGTGATGCCCGGGCGCTTGCCAGGCTAATACCCGGCGCGTTGATTGACTGCGCGGTAACCGTGCCTGCAAAGCGTGGTGCGGCGAGTGCGTCGTCAACGCGCACATCCAATGCTGCGCCACCAACGCGCACGCCGCCATAGCCAACGCTTGAGGCGTTGGACTGCACGGCAATGCGTTGGCTGCTGCCGATGGGCACCAGTTCAATCGTCCCGGTGAGCGCGCCTGTGACCTGCTGCAAGGCGAGGGCGGCCAAGGGTTGCAGGTTTGGCGCATCAACCGCCAGCCGACCGGTCAGCAGCCCGTCGGTACCGCGCGCCAAGCTGCCGTCGATTGTGTTGGGGCCCAAGCCCAAAGCAAAATCATCAAGGCGCACAGCACCGGACGCCGCCGCGACATCGCCGTCCAGCACAAAAGCATTCGTGCCTAATCGTCCATCGGCGGATAGGGCGCCTTCAACATCCGCACCGTTGATTGTGCCGTCGAATAAAATGCTGAGGTCGTCTGCATTCAGATTGGCCAGCGTGCCATCGGGCATGGCGATTTCGGCGTTTATCGTGTAGTCCGGACCGACGCCGCCGAGCCGGGCATTCAGCGTTGTCGCGCCGCTTGCGTTGGGAGTCAGCAGGCGCAAATCAGACAGTTTCGCCAGCAGGTTTAAGTCAGTGCCATCGGGCGACAGCAGACCATCGACGGTGGCGATGATATTGGGTGCGTCGACCGTGAAGCGTTCAAACCGCGTGCCATCGATCG
>JBAUIL010000255.1:0-14753 GCA_049682915.1 Ahrensia sp.
GTGGGTGAAACAGACTATGAGGCAAATGGGGTGCTGACCATCAAGGGCGTTGAGCAGCCGGTTGTCCTGCCTTTTTCGCTGGTGATTGAAGGTGATACTGCGACGATGTCAGGCCAGCTGGTGATAGACCGGATGAACTTCACCGTCGGTGCAGGTAGCTACGAAAATGCGGATACGGTGGGTTTAGCAGTGACAATCAACGTCGATCTGGTGGCGCAACGCGCTGAGGCTGCGCCCACAGCTCCGGCAAGCTGAACCTAACTTCTGGCACAAAAAAAACCGCGCAATGCCAAAGCATTGCGCGGTTTTTTGTGGTTGAGCGAAACGCTCTTATTCTTTCGGCATCGCTTCGATTGAGATGTTCAGGTTGACTTCGTCGGAGACGAATGGTGCGAACTGGCCCATGTCGAATTCTGAACGGACGATTGTTGTTGTCGCATCGAAACCGGCCCACGGTTTTTTGGCCATTGGGTGTTCATCCGCTTTGTTGAATGTGGTCGCCAGCACAACCGGCTTGGTGACGTTGTTCAGGGTCAGATCGCCGGTGATATTGGCTGTGTTTTCACCGGTCACTTCGATGTTGGTCGATGTGAAAGTGATCGCCGGTGCGGCGTCTTTGTCGAAGAAATCTGCGGTCAGAAAGTGCTGATCGCGTGCCGGCCAGCCGGTGATCAATGACTCGGTGGGAATCTCAACTGAAACGGATGCTTCTTCAGGCTTTGCGGGGTCGAAGTTGATTTCGCCGGTAAAGCCGGAAAACATGCCGTAAGTCGTTGAGTAGCCAAGGTGGTTGTAGGAGAAAACAATCTGGCTGTGGCTGCTGTCGAGCACCCATTCAGCAGCTTGGGCCGGGGCAGAAAGTGCACCGGCCATGCCGGTTGTCAGCGCCAAAGCGGCGGCAATGCGGGAAAACGTGTTCATTCTTGGAGCTCCAGTTTTGAATGCGCGTTACAAAGACACGCACGCTCAAAATAGAGGTGTAATTGTTCACCGCAAGCTTGCTTGTGTTGACGCACTGTTCAACTAAACGTCACTGCCCGCTTTACCCGCAACTTTGAGCGCAAATGCGTAGGAGTAAGCAATTTCCTCCAAACGCGAGAAACGCCCCGAAGCGCCGCCGTGACCCGCACCCATATTGGTGCGCAGCATCATGGGTGCACCGCTGGTAGAATGCGCACGCAGGCGTGCGATCCATTTTGCCGGTTCCCAATAGGTCACACGCGGGTCAGTGAGGCCCGCGACCGCTAAGATCGGTGGATAGGGTTTAGCGCTCACATTGTCGTAAGGCGAGTAGGCGGCGATGTAATCGTAATCCGCCTTGGATGTAATCGGGTTACCCCATTCGGGCCATTCCGGTGGGGTCAATGGCAAGGTGTCATCAAGCATCG
The DNA here is from genome assembly GCA_049682915.1 of Ahrensia sp. Taxonomy (GTDB): domain Bacteria; phylum Pseudomonadota; class Alphaproteobacteria; order Rhizobiales; family Rhizobiaceae; genus JBCDLI01. The sequence goes on from JBAUIL010000255.1 coordinate 1,389, forward strand.
TGTTGAGCACGTCAACAAACGGCACTTCCGCGATGAAACCGGCAAATTTTTCAGGTGCCATATTGGCGACAGCGCCCATCAGCATGCCACCGGCAGAGCCGCCCTGTGCGACAATATTGGCAGCCGAGGTGTAGCCTTGCGCAATCAGGTGATCAGCAGCGGAGATGAAATCTTTGAACGTATTGAGCTTGTGCTCGCGGCGGCCATGCTCATACCACGCAAACCCTTTGTCCATGCCGCCGCGCATGTGGACGATGGCATAGACAAAACCGCGATCCACCAGCGACAGGCAATTGGTGTTGAAAGATGCGGGGATGGTGATGCCGTAAGAGCCGTAGCCATAGAGCAAGCACGGCGCTGAGCCATCGCACGGTGTGTCTTTGTGGATTACCAGTGATACAGGCACCAGCGTGCCGTCATGGCCTGGTGCCATCAGCCGGCGCGTCACATAATCGTCGGCGTTGTGGCCGGACGGGACAGTTTGCGTCTTGAGCAGCGTGCGCTCCCGCGTCGCCATGTTGTAGTCAAACACCTGGCTGGGTGTTGTCATGGAGGAGTATGAAAACCGGATGGTGTCGGTATCATATTCCATCGAACCCTGAAGGCCGAGCGAATAAGCTTCTTCGTCAAACGCGATAGAATGTTCGTCGCCGGTCGCGCGGTCTTTGACCACAATGCGCGGCAGCCCGTCGCGCCGCTCCAGCCAGACGATATGTCGTTTGTAGGCGCCGACGCTAACGATGAACCGGCCCGCTTCATGCGGCACGACGTCAGTCCAGTTCTCGCGCTGTGGCGCGTGTGAAGGGGCCTGCATGATTTTGAAATCTTTGGCACCATCGGCATTGGTGCGAATGAAGAAAACATCACCGCCTTCTTCCAGATCATACTCAATCGCGGTTTCGCGCGGCTGCACCATGCGCGCGCCTGCGGCCGGGTTTGCGGCATCCAGCAGGCGCGTCTCGGACGTCTCATGGTCGTGAATAGAGATGTAGATAACATCGTTGAGACTGCTGGAGCCAACACCGACGAAGAAGCCGCTATCGGTTTCCTCGTGCAGCAGCACGTCATCAAGCGCCGGTGTGCCGAGCTTGTGATAGAACACTTTTGAAGGCCGGTGATTGGCGTCCATCCGCACATAGACGATGCCGCCGCCATCGGCGTCAAAAACCGCGCCGCCGCCCATATCGATGATCTCATCGTCGATATCGTGGCCTGTCGATAAGTCGCGCACGCGCACGGTGTAATATTCCGACCCTTTGTCATCAAACGCCCAAAGCATACGCCTGTGGTCGGCTGAGTGCTGGCTACCACCGAGCTTGAAATAGTCTTTGCCCGCCGCTTCCTTATCGCCATCGAGCAGAATATGGCGCTCGCCATCGGGCGCGTCGCGCTCGACGCGGTAATAGCGCGGCTGCTGACCGCCCTGCACAAAGGACGATCCATACGACCATGGGCCGTCGGGCGAGGGGACGCTTTCATCATCTTCCTTGATGCGGCCCTTCATCTCTTCAAACAGCGTTTCACGCAGTGCTTGAGTGTCGTCCATCAGCGCGGCTTGATACTTGTTTTCGGCATCCAGATGCGCGCGTATTGCTGGGTCCAGTACGCTCGTATCCTTGAAAACCTCCTGCCAATTGTCCGCGCGCAACCATGCGAATTCGTCGGTGCGGGTGATGCCGTGGCGGGTGTCTGTTACCGGGCGCTGTTCGGCTTTCGGTGGCGTCAGATCGGTGCGGAAGGGATGGTTCATGAAATAGGACCTGCGTTAGAATTTGGTGGTCGTGTATGGCTTGGCTCGCCCTGCGTAAGGCACAAACGATCACCAAGCGTTCAAGCGCTGCCCGACGATGCGGGCCACCTGAATAGATCAGGCGTTGTCCGGTATGAAATTCATCACGGTGCCATTCATGCAGTAGCGCAGGCCGGTGGGTTGCGGGCCATCTTTGAACACGTGGCCGAGATGGGAATCACAATCGGCACATCGCACCTCGGTGCGCACCATGAAAAACGACCGGTCGGAGAACTCGCGTACCGCTTGCGGACGCACAGGCTCGTAAAAGCTGGGCCAACCGGTGCCGGAATCAAACTTGGTTTCCGATCGGAATAGCTCATTGTCACACGCCACGCACCGGTAAAGGCCCGCATCCTTGGTATCCCAATCCGGCCCGGTGAAGGCACGCTCAGTGCCGTGTTTGCGTGCGATGTCGAATTGTTCCGGCGTCAGAATCTCGCGCCATTCTTCTTCGGTTTTGTAAACGCGCAAATCGTCTGCTGAGGCTTTTTTCGCGGCCATGGGTGTGTCCTTTTGTCCCTGTTTGGCGGTCATCGACCACGCTGTGTAAGATGGTGTTACTTATTAATAGCACAAGTGCGCAACCAGCTTCATATGCTCATAAACCGTTGAAAATGGATTTCATTGTCGCCGATTTTGCTTGATTGCGGCCTGTGGCGCGTCTAGATCAGATGCAGTTGCAACATTCGTATTGGCGTACAGTTTCGCCCCTGTTTTTACATCGGCTTACATATGATTGACTGGACCTTTTTCGCGTTTTTTGCGCCCTTTATTGCAGCGATTTTTGCGCCATTTCTGGTTTCCGTATTCCGTCATCAAGCTGCTTGGTTGCTTGCGCTGGTGCCTGCCTGGATGTTTTGGCATTTCACGGGTTTTTTGGGCGGTGTCGCAGACGGTGACCGCATCACTGGCGGCTTTGCGTGGATTCCGGCGCTTAATGTCAATTTCTCGTGGTTGATCGATGGTCTGTCTTTGACCTTTGCGCTGCTGATCAGCGGTATCGGCACATTGGTGGTGTTGTATGCCGGTGGCTACATGAAGGGGCACAAACACCAAGGCCGCTTCCTGTCCTTCATCCTGATGTTTATGGGCGCGATGCAGGGCTTGGTTCTGGCCGACAGCTTCCTGATGTTCTTCGTCTTCTGGGAACTGACCTCGATTACATCGTTTCTGCTGATCGGTTTCAATCATGCGGCTGAAAAGTCGCGCCGCTCTGCCATGCAAGCGCTGGTGGTCACCGGGCTTGGCGGCTTGATCCTGCTGGCCGGTCTCATCCTGATCTGGAATATCACCGGCGTCAGTGAGTTTTCACTGCTGCTAAGCACCGGCGATTTACTGCGCGAAAGCCCGTTTTATCTCGCTGCGTTGATCTTGGTTTTGGGTGGCGCGTTCACCAAATCGGCGCAGTTTCCGCTGCACTTCTGGCTGCCCAACGCCATGGAAGCGCCAACGCCGGTTTCCGCCTATTTGCACTCGGCAACCATGGTCAAGGCGGGTGTCTACCTGTTGATGCGGATGAACCCGGCGATGGGTGAGACTGTGGCGTGGGAAACAATTCTGCCAGTTTTTGGTAGCACAACGCTCCTGGTCGGCACCTTGTTGGCCGTGCGCCAGACAGACCTCAAATTGATGCTGGCTTACACCACCGTCGCATCGCTCGGCCTGCTGGTCATGCTGACAGGTTTTGGCACGGAAAAAGCCATCGAAGGTGCGGTGCTTTATTTGATCGCCCATTCCCTGTTCAAGGGCTGCTTGTTCATGGTTGCTGGCAATGTGGACCATGAAGCAGGCACGCGCGATGTGACCAAGCTCGGCGGGCTTTTGGCAGCCATGCCGATTACATTCGGCGCGGCGATTATGGCCGCTGTGTCCATGGCCGGGCTTCCGCCGATGGTTGGCTTTCTGGCAAAAGAAGAAATCTATTACGGCATTGCCGCGCCGGACGCATGGTCAATCCTGATTACCCTGGTCGCCATTGTCGGCAATGCGCTGATGCTGGTGATCGGCTTCGCTGTTGCGCTCAAGCCCTTTCTGGGGCCGAAAGTCGAAACACCCAAAAGCGCCCACGAAGCCCCTGCGCTTATGTATGTCGGCCCGGTTGTCCTCGCAGTCGCAGGCTTGGTGGCAGGCATCATGTCCAGCCAATTCCACATGCTGTTTTCCAGCCCCATGGCGTCGGCTGTGTCAGGCGGGGAAGCCAACATCACTATTTCGTTGCTGCCAAAGCCGGGCATTGCGCTCTACCTTTCGCTGGCCACTATTGCGTTGGGTGTCGTTTTCTACGTGAAGATGGACCGTCTGCGCGGCGCGATGGCTGGTCTACTGGAAACAATCGGTTGGGGCCCGGACAAAGGCTTTGATCAAGTTATTAGCGGCTTGATCAAAGGCTCTGTGGCGATTACCGCGCGTCTTCAAAACGGACGCATGGAATTTTACATGACTGCAAGCTTTGCGGCGTTGGCGATTGCTTTGTTTGCGGCCATGTGGGGGGCGGGTGAGTGGCCCTCCATGCCGCCTGTGCCGCAAATGACCTTTTATGAATGGACAGTTGTTGCTATCGCGGCGATGGGCCTGATCGCCGTGTTGTGGGCTACCAATCGCCTGACAGCAATTGTCTCTCTTGGCATTCAGGGTTTTGCGGTCGCACTGTTGTTCCTGCTGATGGGCGCACCGGACCTTGCCTTCACCCAATTCATGGTGGAGACCCTGTCCGTTGTTATTCTGGCGTTGGTCATGACGCGCCTGCGGCTCTACCCCTCGGATCACCGCTCTTCAAAACAAATGGTGCTTGATGGCACAATCGCCGTCGCCTGCGGTGCTGCGCTGACATTGATGCTTCTGCAGGTACTGGAAACCAGCTTTGACCCGACATTGAGCGAGTTTTTCAAAGCGTACTCCTACACAATCGCGCAGGGCAAAAACATCGTCAACGTCATCCTCGTCGACTTCCGCGGGGTGGATACCTATGGCGAAATCGGTGTGGTGATGGTGGCCGGTTTGGCAATCCTGGCGCTCATTCGCGTGGTGCCCAAGCGCGCGAAGCCAAAAGCGACGTCCGGGGAGGCATCATAATGCGCACGCTGATTTTCCGCACGGTCGCACCCTACATGTGCAGTCTGATGTTGCTGTTTTCAATTTTTGTTCTGCTGCGTGGTCACAATGAGCCCGGCGGTGGCTTTATTGGCGGGCTTATCGGGGCATCCGCACTGGCGATTTATGGCATTGCCTGTGGCGTGGCACCGGTGCGGCGCGCTATCCGTTTTCATCCGATCAGCCTTGCAGGCTTTGGCCTTTTCACCGCGTCCATTGCTGGTGTCATGTCCTTGTTTGCCGACGTGCCGTTTATGACCGGCCTGTGGATTTATCCCGAGGTGTTTGGCGAAGTGTTGAAGCTGTCTACCACTCTGGTGTTTGACATCGGCGTTTATCTGGTGGTGCTCGGCGCTATCGCGTCCATCGCCTTGGGTCTTGAAGAAAGGGAGCGCGACTGATGGAAACCGCAATTGCGCTGCTGACAGGCCTGTTCTTCGTTGTATCGATCTATCTTATGTTGTCGCGTCAGATCATCCGCATTCTGATGGGCGCGGCTATTTTGAGCAACGGTGTGAACCTGACCATTTTCACCAACGGGCGGATCACACGCGAAATACCGCCCTTCATCGGTGCTGACGCCTATGTGCCGATTGACGGCATTGCTAACCCGCTGCCGCAAGCGCTGGTTTTGACCGCGATTGTTATCGCCTTTTCATTTTTCGCGTTCCTGTTGGTGTTGGTGTTCCGCAGCTATCAAGAGCTGGAAACGGACGACACCGACGAAATGCGCGAGGCAGAGCCGATCAATGAGCCGCTGCCACCGACCGGGTATTGAAAGAAGACCAAACGAACATGGCCACTGCCGCAACACCTAAAATTAATGAAGCCGATGCGCTTGTGATGACGCCGCCAGAGCTGGGCGACTGGCTAATTGCGTCTCCACTCATCTTGGGCTTCATCTTCGGTGCCTTGTGCTTGATGGCGCGCAAGAACCCGCACTACCAGTCAGCCATCGCGCTGGTTGGCCTGGGGCTCATGCTGGCGGCCAATGTGGGGCTGTTCTGGCGAGTGTTGGAGCAGGGCGCCGTGGTGATGACCATGGGCCGCTGGCTGCCGCCTTTCGGCATTACATTTGCTGCCGATATGCTGGGTGCCACGTTTGCGTTGATATCCGGGATTATCGGTTTTGCGGTGGGCATCTATGCGCGCAATGATATTGATAAGACCCGCAGCCGATATGGGTTTTACCCGTTTTTGCTTTTGATGATGGCGGGCATCACCTCCGCGTTTCTGACCGGTGATGTGTTCAACCTGTATGTTTGGTTTGAGGTGTTGCTGATTAGTTCGTTCGGCCTGCTGATCTTGGGTTCCGAGCGCGATCAGTTGGATGGGGCGACCAAATACGCCTTCCTTAACCTGATTGCTACGACACTGTTTTTGATCGGCGTAGCCTATATGTACGGGCTGTACGGCACACTCAACATGGCAGATGTGGCCCGCAAATCGGCGGCGATGACCGATACGGGCCCTCAGTTCACGCTGGCCGTGCTGTTTCTTTTTGCCTTTGCGATGAAAGCGGCCGCGTTTCCGCTGAATTTCTGGCTGCCGGCATCCTATCACACGCCCCGTATTGTTGTGTCTGCCGTGTTTGCGGGCCTGCTGACCAAGGTTGGTGTGTACGCGTTGTTGCGTATCTTCATGACGCTGTTTCCCGCGCAGGGCGAAGCGTTGGGCTTGACCATTGCACTGTTAGCGGCGCTGACCATGTTGGTGGGTGCGGTTGGTGCTTTGGCCCAAAATGATACGCGGCGCCTGCTTGGATATTTGGTGATCTCCGGCATTGGCATGATGCTGGCTGGCTTGGCGCTGGGAAGCCGGGCGGGCCTGTCAGGCGCGGTGTTTTATGCGGCACACTCCATGGTCACGATGACCGCGCTTTACATGCTGGTTGGCATTATGGGCCGCCATGCGGGGACTTTTCGTCTGGACCAGTCCGGGGGCCTCTACAGCCGTATGCCCGCGCTGGCAGCGCTGGCTTTTGTGCTTGTGTTCGCCGGAGCAGGCCTGCCACCTTTTTCTGGCCTTTGGCCGAAGGTATTGTTGGTCAAAGCGTCGCTGGATGTCGGCGTATGGTGGCTGGCCGGTTCGATTTTGCTGGCTGCACTCTTGTCGACGATTGCCTTGGTGCGCATGTTTGCCTTCTGCTTCTGGCGCGAAGCGCCGACACCGGAAGAGCCTTACCTGGATGCGCCCGGGCCGGGAACGGCGGTTTACTGGGCAACGGGCGGCTTGGCAGCGCTAACGCTGATCGCCGGGCTTTATCCCGAACCCTTTATCCAGGCCAGCGATCAGGTAGCCGATCAGTTGCGGGTGCCAGCGACCTATATCGAAGCCGTGTTTGGCGATGGCGCGCCCGGCATGGGCCAAGTGCAGAAGGAGGCAGGCCAATGAAGTTGTTCCTGATCAACGTTTTGCTTGCATTGTCCTGGGCGGCTGTCAGCGGATCATTTGGCGCGCTCAACATTGTGTTCGGGTTTTTGCTTGGCGCCGGGGCCTTGTTTGTCATCCGTGAACAGGTAGGCTCTGTCGGTTATTTCTCACGCATCTGGCGGATTGCCAGCCTTGCGATGCTATTCTTGTATGAACTCGTGCTGTCTTCTGTTCGGGTGGCGGTTTTGGTATTGTCGCCAAAGATGAACCTCAAGCCGGGCATTTTCGCTTACGAGTTGAAAGTCGACCGTGATGCAGAAATCACGCTCTTGGCAAACCTTATCACGCTTACACCAGGCACCCTGTCAGTAGATGTATCGCCTGACCGCAAGCAACTGTTCATCCACGCCCTTGATTGTTCTGATCCCGATGCAACGCGCCTCGATATTGCAATCGGCTTTGAACGCAAGATCATGGAGGCGTTCCGATGAGCCCGGCTGACGACTTTTTGCAGGTTGCCGTTTTCATTGCATTGGCGCTTCTGTCAGCTTCATTTCTGCTGACCGTTGTCAAAGTCGTGCGCGGTCCCACACTACCAGACCGTATTCTGGCGCTTGATATGCTTGTGGCAACAGCAATCGGCTATATTGCCGTTATTGCGATAAAAACCGGCTTTACGCTGTACATTGATATTGCGATTGCTTTGGGGCTTGTCGGTTTTCTCGCCACCGTTGCTTTCGCCCGGTTTATTCTCGCGCGCGGCAGTGCAGAGCGAACGAGTATGGATAGCGAAGGTGTCAGTGTCCCGGATGCGGAGCCGGTTGCCATGCAAAGCAGCTCAAAAAACAAGTCTGGAGAGGCATCATGATCAGTATAGCAGCCGATATTATTGCAGCTATTCTCTTGATACTGGGCGCTTCATTTGCATTTGTGGCTGCACTTGGCCTCTGGCGCTTCCCGGATATCTACTGCCGTATGCATGCCGCTTCAAAGGCAGGGACACTCGGATCTGGTGTCATGTTGATTGCGATTGCGTTTCATGCAGGCGATCTTGGTACAACAACGCGTGCCGTCGCCGGTTTCGTATTCTTTTTACTAACAGCCCCAGTTTCGGCACATTTGCTTGCAAAAGCTGCATATGTAGTTGGCTATAGAATGTCCGACCAGTCTGTCATTGACGAATTTTCGTCAGAGAAAGATTAATGTACTCTGAGTTGATAGAGTAGCATTGCACGCATTAGGTGTATTTATACGGACATCTTTCTTTGGGGCTTCTCACAATATAAAAATTTGTGTATGCAGCCATAATTGAGACGCGTAAACGAAATTTTCTGACGTCAGGTCACCAAGGAACAAGTACTATGGAACAAGAAGCGGTTGTAAATTCACCTAAAGAATTGCTTGCTGAACTCACAGCTGAAGTTGTTGCAGCATATGTATCAAAAAATCCCGTTCAAGTCACAGATTTACCGAATCTCATTGCTGATGTGAACAAAGCTTTGGCTGGTACAATGGGCGAGACTGTTGATGCCCCGATGGAAAAGCAAAAGCCCGCGGTAAACCCGAAAAAGTCCGTGACCAATGAATATATTATTTGCTTGGAAGACGGTAAGCCATTCAAGTCTCTCAAGCGTCACCTTATGAGCCATTATGGTTTAACGCCTGAAGAATACCGTGAAAAATGGGATCTTGCACCAGATTATCCAATGGTCGCTCCAGCCTATGCGGAAGCCCGGTCACGTCTTGCTCGGGAAATGGGTCTTGGCAGAAAACCTGGCTCGAAGAATAAACCCAAGAAATAATTTTGAATTGAGCATTCCGGCTCTGTTCGAGTAAGCACTCGCTGTCTTGCTTCGAATTCAGGGTCTAATTTTGTTTGTTGCAACAAGCTTATGTGCCGATTTAGATCATAGGCAGGATTTTTTGCCTGTGCGCGGGTACGTTCTCTTTGCAGAAGATATCCGAGCAGCTCTTGCTCCAGTGAGAGCTTTTCTTTGGAGCTGCGTTCATGTAGCCCACTGTGCCTGTTACGCTCAATGAAGCGTGTCAGCCAGCCAGTTTTTTGCCGGTTGATATATGAGCGCAGCGGCGGGTGAAGCGGCTGGCCCTTTTGGTCCTGTGTTTTCATTGTTGAAAGACTGACGCATGAGCGGCGCGCATGGATAAGCTGCGCGGCGTCGGCTTCAGTTTTCCAGAACACGGCGAGTATTGTTGAAAAAAATCGTTGATCTTATCAACAGACCTTCATTGTAAAATAGGTATATAATGGCGATGTTGTATTTGACAAACCCAATGCAGACCTGAATTGAAGGCAATAAAAAACCCGCTCAATCGGCGGGTTTCTTTTCGTCCGGCTTTTTGGTGTCAGCCTTATCAGGCTTAACCAGCTTTTTCAGCTTACGCTCAAACGATTCCGTGCTTTCGTCCGCTTCTAATTCGCGGGCAGCTTCGCGGAATTTGTCAATTTGGGGTTTGTTGCGCTGCATGTAATTCTCCATACTCTGGTTGATTCTTATCATAAATGGGGCACACGATGGCGCAAAAACAAATTGGTAAGTACGTGAGCCTGAGCAGGATTGCGCTTGACTTTGTTAATCCGCGTCACGAGCCAATGGACTCCCCCGAGGATGTTGTCGAGTATCTTTGCAAAAATGAAGATGTTTTACCTTTGGCTCGGGATATTTCTAAGCATGGGGTGAACCCGTTAGAACTGCTCGCAGTGCTTCCCGGTATGAAACGGGGAACATACATTGCCAAAGAGGGCAATCGCAGGGTTTGTGCACTGAAACTGTTGACCGACCCAGACCTTGCGCCCCCAAACATGCGGCAGTCATTCGAAAAGTTGGCCGCCCAATGGGAGCCAGTTCAGGAGTTGCCTGTTGTCGAATTTGAGAACCAAGAGCAGATTGATGTTTGGCTCCAGCGTATTCACAACGGCGCAAATAAAGGAATTGGACGAAAACAGTGGAAAGCAGATCAACAAGCTCGTCACACTGGTGAAAATCGGAACAAGGTCGCTTTGGATATCCTCGATTATGCCGAAGACGAAGGCATGATTAAGCCAGAACAACGAAAGAATCGTATCACGACGGTCCAGCGCTTTGTTGGAAACCCAGTAATGCGCGAAGCATTGGGAATAGACCTCAGCGACCCTGACGGAACATCTATAAATCGGCCCGAGAACGACTTCAAACTCGTATTGCAGAAGTTTCTTAACGACCTCACAGATGAAAGCAATGACCGCGTTTCATCAAGGCGCAACAAAGGCGACATCGAAGCGTATGCGCGAGAACTTTCGCGATTGGACGGACTTACAAATACCCTTTCGGAGACGGCGAACATCACGCGTGAAGAACGATCAAAGAAAAGCAAAAAACAAAAGCCAAAACCCAAAAAGCCAACAATACCTCGCAGGCTGCCATATGATCATGATGTTGCTGCCGCGCTTGAAGAGCTAGGTAATTACAAGCTCAACACGCTCTACTATTCCGTTTGTGAAATATCTCTCTCCACACATACGCCACTGATTTCGGTTGGAGTTTGGTCATTTGTTGAGTCGCTTCTTGCTGAGATTGGATCGACCACGGACATGATCGCGTTTTTTAGCAAGAATAAGCTGGCGGAGTATGGCTTCACAAAGGAGGTTCAAAACGGTGGGCTGCGAGATGCAATCAGGCGTATTTCTCGATACGGAAACACCACTAAACATGATCCAAAAGCCGCGACTTTCGACGCAAAGCAACTTGCGAACGACTTCGAGACAATCAGCGGCTTAGTGCTGCGATGCGTTAGGGAAGCCATACAAAAAAAAGCGTGATCTAAGGGGTGGCCGTGACGGCCACGGTTTGTTAGAATCGCCTAGAAATCAGCGTTACTAAGGCAAATCAAATGTCCGTCACAGCTTCGCCTCTCCGATATCCTGGTGGGAAATCCTGCCTTTTACACCTCGTTGCCAGCATATTGCGAAAAAATAACATTCGTTTCGGCGCATATGCCGAGCCATATGCTGGCGGCTGCGGTTTGGCTCTAGATTTGTTGTTCAAAAGCTACGTGTCAGAAATTCATATTAACGACATTGACCCTTCAATTTGGGCATTCTGGTCATCTATCCTTGATGACACAGAATCCCTAATTGACCTTATCAATTCAACGCCGGTCACTTTAGATCAGTGGCACCGTCAGAAAGAGGTTCAACGACAGCCTCAAGAGGCTTCTAAACTGGAACTTGGGTTTGCGGCGTTCTTTCTCAACCGCACAAACCGCTCCGGCATCATCAAGGGCGCTGGCGTAATTGGCGGCTTGAACCAGACTGGAAACTACAAAATTGACTGTCGATTTAACAAAGAAGGCCTTATCAAGCGGATCAGACGGATTGCAAAATACCGCTCACAGATTACCCTTCACAACCTTGATGCGATCTCATTCATGAGCCCATCGACGGGCGTAGTTCCCGACGATGCGTTTCTGTGCATTGACCCCCCATACTTCAAAAAAGGCTCTAGTCTTTATACGAGTTTTTACGGTCCAGATGATCATGCTGGTGTGGCGGCAGCGGTTCTTAAACTATCGCAGCCATGGATTGTGACATACGACAATGCACCGGAGGTACGAGAGCTGTATAAGTCACGGCGACAGTTCAATTTCGACATCAACTATTCAGTTCAGACTAAACGACTTGGAACTGAACTCCTTATTGCATCGAAAGGGCTGCGCATTCCAGAGGCGGTTCGGGAGCGCCAGACACACAAACCTCAGTATCGGGCCGCCTAGGCGTTTTTGAACTTCAGCCGACGCTTGCTAGGTGTTGGTGATTTAAGAAGTCCTTTGGTAAGTGAGTCGTTTACCAACTACTGCATGTAACACCCGATCAGCGCGCTCGTTATCGTCACAACCCAACTTAATGCGGTTGTTATAGCGGAAATCAAATTCAGCCAGATAACGGTGCAGATGCTTCTCTTTGCAGTGCTGGTAAACACCCTTCATGCCGCGCTTAAAGACGCTGTAGTAGCCTTCCAGCGTGTTTGTGTGTGCATCACCGTCAACGTATTGCTTGGCGCTGTGCTTCACCATGCCAGACTTAGCGAACTTTGGGCGAACGTCTGTGTAGAGGCGGCTTTCATCGGTGTAGAACGCGCTTTCACGGTCAACGTTATCCCAAACGATTTTGCTGACAGCGGCCTTGGTGGCGTGGTCAACGTGGAAAGAACGGATAGAACCACCGCGCTCGACTAGAGACACGACCGCCAGCTTATTGGCAACGCCACGGCCATTTTTGTTGATGTAAGGGCGGCCCTTGCGCTGTGGAGATACGTAATCGACTTCACGCTTGCCGATGTATGTTTCGTCGGCTTCGATGATCTTGCCTTTGCCGCCCATAGGGGAAAAGTCGCCGTTACGCATTGCTTCACGGATACGGTGGGTAAGAAACCACGCAGATTTGACGGTGATCTCCAGTGTGCGGCTCATTTGGTGGCTAGAAATGCCTTTTTTAGAAGAGGTCATTAGATAGATCGCCTGCAGCCACTTGTGCATTGGAATGTGGCTTTCTTCAAAAATGGTGCCCTTGCGAACTGTGAACTGCTTACGGCAATCGTAGCACTTCTTAAGGCCGTGGCGCTCTTTGCGCTCACCCTTTTTGTTTGGCTTTGTGTACTGGATGCCAAGCGCCTTAATGCGGCCCATGCAGCCACAATGAGGGCATGTAGCGCCTTCCGGCCACAAGACAGCTTCAACATGCTCAAAAGCAGCGGCTTCATCGTGAAAGTAAGGACGGGACAGGACAGACATAACGGTAACTCTCTAATTTCGTTACCGATTTTGTATCATATCAAAGTGGGTGTGTCAAATATAACATCGCCTATATAATCCTATTATGGAGGTTATCATGCAAATGCTCAGCTTTGACGACAACAATCGACAGCCTATCGGTGCAACGATCATACCGGCGACGGCGGCAATGTCGCCGGGACCTACCGTCATGCCGAAACGTCACGATGAACTTGTTCTGGCGGTATGTGATGCGGCGATCGATTTGCTCAGCGTACTATTCGGCGTGGAAGCATGCGAGTTGCGCTCGCCGACGCGTGCCCGCAAAAATGCTGCACGCGTCC
>JBAUIL010000256.1:0-15686 GCA_049682915.1 Ahrensia sp.
TGGGCTTGTCACTGGTTGCGGCGATCATGAATTTGCATGGCGGCGCACTGACATTGGAAGACGCGGCTCCCGGCCTCAAATCCACCTTGTCATTCCCCGCCAAACCGGACTAACTCGGTATCGGGGAGGACGGTTTTATGGGCGAGGTGCCTTTCAGCCAATTTGACTTCAAGAAGCTTACCGCTGACGAGGCCCGCGCACGTGCGGCATTGGAGTCGGTGCATGGCGTTGCAATGCGTGATGGCCACGCGGCATTGGCCGAAGCGCTGACCTCTAATTCGGCGTTTGTGCAATTCCTTGGCAGCGTGCTGTCTACGTCGCCCTATTTGGCAGGCCTTGCGGCAACGCGCGCGCCGCTGTTGCAAACGCTTTTGAGCCAGTCCCTGGACGCCACTTTCAAAGCTTGCTTGTCGGGCATAACCACCCACGATGATGAAGGCTCATTGCGCACCGAGGCCGCCCTGATGGCACGTCTGCGCCAGGCAAAAGCCGATGGGCATTTGTTGATCGCGCTGGCTGATCTGGCGGGGTTTGATAATGTTGCCGACACAACAGATCGTTTGTCGCAGCTTGCCCAACGCGCCCTGCAAGCCACCGTTGATTGGCTGTTGTTGGATGCAGCAGCCAAGCAGAAGATCGTTCTGGCTGACACCCAAATGCCAAGCCAAGACTGCGGCATATCCGTGCTTGCCATGGGCAAGTTCGGCGCGTCAGAGCTGAACTATTCCTCCGATATCGACTTGATCATGCTCTATGAGCCTGAAGCGCAGGGCCTCAGCTATGCACACGGGCAAAGCGCGGCGGAGTTAGCGCCGCGCATGGCCCGACAGATGATCAAGATCATGCAGGAACGCACCGGCGACGGCTACGTTTTCCGCACCGATTTGCGTTTGCGGCCAGACCCCGGCGCGACCCAACTGGCGATCTCGGTCGGCTTCGCGCTTGGCTATTATGAAAGCCGCGGCCAGAATTGGGAGCGCGCCGCCATGATCAAGGCCCGCCCGGTGGCGGGAGATATCGCCGTTGGTGAGGTCTTTCTCAAAGAGCTGCGCCCGTTTGTCTGGCGGCGCTATCTCGACTATGCCGCCATCGCGGATATTCAATCGATCAAACGGCAAATCCATGCCCATCGCGGTCATGGTGCGGTTGCGATCCACGGCCATAACGTCAAGCTCGGGCGCGGCGGCATTCGCGAAATCGAGTTCTTTGTCCAGACCCAACAACTGATTGCCGGTGGACGCGATCCCGATCTGCGCGGCCTGTCGACGGTTGCCATGCTGGCGGAACTGGCAGCCAAAGGCTGGATAAGCCAGCAAGCGGCTGATGATCTGACGGTGTGCTATGGGCGTTTGCGCCGCGTCGAGCATGCTATCCAGATGCTCCATGATGAACAGACCCACACCTTGCCCGACGATGATGTTGGCATGACCGACATTGCCTGTCTGCTTGGCTATGACAGTTGCGCCGCGTTCAAGGCGCAACTGCTGGCGGATTTGCGGTGTGTGGAGCGCTATTTTGGCGCGCTGTTCGAGAAAGAGGCAGACCTTGGTTCCGGCACCGGCAATCTGTCGTTCACCGGCGATGAGCCCGACCCCTCAACTGTCGACGTGTTAGCGCAGTTGGGCTTTGAACGCCCCCGCGACATATGGGGCATCATCCGCACGTGGCACTCCGGTCGCTACCGCGCCTTGCAATGGGCAAAAGCGCGCGAGCGGCTGACAGAATTGACGCCCTTTATTGTGTGCGAGTTTGGCGAAACCGGCCAGCCGGATGCCGCGCTGGTGCGCTTTGATACGCTGCTGGAGCGTTTGCCTGCCGGTATGCAGCTTTTCTCATTGCTGCAAACCAACCCGCAATTGCTGCGCCTGATCGCCACCATCCTGTCTTCAGCGCCTGCACTGGCCGATACAATTGTTGACAACCCGCTGGTCTTTGACGGGATGCTGGACCCCACCTTCTTCGAAGGAGCACCCGACCGCGAAGAGCTGGAGACGCGCTGGCGTGCCTTTCTGGGTGATGCCGAAGTCTATGAGGAAAAACTTGACCGCTTGCGCATTTTCGCAACCGAGCAGCGCTTCTTGATTTCCGTCCGGCTGCTTTCCAATGCCATCAGCCATGAGCAGGCCGGACACGCCTTCAGCGATCTCGCCGATGTTGCTGTTGATTTTGCATTGGATGTGGTGAAGCAAAACATCCGTGCTGCCCACGGCGATGTCGCGGGCGGTCAGGTGTGCATCATGGCACTCGGACGGCTGGGTTCGCGCGAGATGACGCGGTCCAGCGATCTGGATCTGATTATGCTGTATGATGCACCCGATGCGAATGCGATGAGTGATGGCCCGCGCCCAATTGCCGCCAGCCAGTATTACGCGCGCATGACCCAACGGTTGATTTCAGCGCTGAGCGCGCCCACCGCTCATGGGGTGTTGTACGAGCTTGATTTCCGTTTGCGTCCGTCTGGCAATAAGGGTCCGCTGGCAACGTCATTGGCGGCGTTTGAGCGCTACCAACTGAGCGAAGCCTGGACGTGGGAGCACATGACGCTTTGCCGCGCTCGGATGGTGGCCGGTGATCCTGCCCTGTGCCAGCGCGCCGATGAAGTGGTGCAACGTATCCTGGATGCTGACAGTGACGGTGAGGAGACGCGCAACGCAATTGCAGAGATGCGCTTGCGCCTTGATCGTGACAAACCGGCGAGTTCGGTGTTTGACGTCAAGCGCGCTCGGGGTGGCATGACAGACATCGACTTCATCGCGCAGTATGCGCGGCTCACACAATTACAAAACCTTAATTTGAAAAACGCCGCCGCGCCCGATATCTTTAAATTGCTTGATGACGGGTTCATCGGCGCCAATGACAAAAAGGACCTGATTGGCGCCTATGATGATTATTCCGCCATCATCCAGATGGTGCGGCTGTGTACGGATGACGGGTTTCACCCGGACAAAGCACCGCGCGGTATGACGGAGCGTTTGCTCAGGCATTTTGATTTGCCCGATCTTGCGGTTCTCGAAACACATCTGGCCGACAGGCAACAGGCAGTCGCAATGATTGCACAGCGCGTGTTGGGCATTCGTCGGGATTGGCACGAGAAGGAAGCTTGAGCCGACCCCTTTTGCATCGGGGATGACACTTGGTGTGAAGGACTGAAACCATGACCAAAACAACAACAAAAATCGGCCTTATCGTATTGGCTACCGCAACACTGTCTTCAGCAGGCCTCGCTATGGCCAAAGATCGCGAAGGCCGAAACGGCGATGGCCCGCGCGCTGGCATGATGCGCATGCTGCAAGAGGTAGACCAGAACAAAGATGGCGCCTTTTCACGCGATGAGGTGAGCGCATTCGTCCAAGCACGCTTTTCACAAGCCGATGCCGATGAAAGTGCGTCCCTGACCGCGCAGGAAATCGCCGAAGCCATGCCCCAGCGGCGCGGCGGTGAAGGTCGCGGTGGCGATCGCGCAGAACGCATGTTGATGCGTGTTGATATCAATGATGATGGCAGTGTCACACTTGAAGAAATTCAGGACCGCCAAGAAAAACTGTTTGCTTTGCTTGATGTCGACAGTTCCGGCGTGATTGAAGCAGACGAATTGCCGCAACGTGGCCGTGATGGCCGACGTTCCGGAAACTAAGCCGGTTCGTTTATGAACGCCAAAGGCCGGCATTGCGCCGGCCTTTTTTATTCACTCTTCGCTGTGGCGTTGGCCGGCAACCGGATGGAGACAATCGTGCCGATGCCGAGCCGGGACTTGATTTTCATTGTTCCGCCATGCAGCACCACCAATGATTTTGCGATGGCCAGTCCCAGCCCTGAGCCACTGTGGTTTTTGCTCAACTGGCTCTGCACTTGCTCGAACGGTTGGCCGATGCGCTTGAGGTTCTTTTCCGAAATGCCGCAGCCCGTATCTTGAATGGAAATCACGACTGATTGATCCACTTTGCGCGCGCGAATTCGGACATGGCCATTATCAGTGTTGAATTTAACAGCATTGGAAAGCAGGTTGACCATGGTCTGTTTCAACGCGCGTTCGTCACCGGACATCAGAATTGGAGCGGTAATTTCGCGGTCAAGGCTGATACCACTTTCGGTCGCTTGTACCGAAACCATTTGAATGGCTTCGCTCAACATCGGCTCAGCATCAAACTGCTTGTGTTCAAGCACCAACCGTCCTGCCTCAATCTTTGACATTTCGAGAATGTCGTTGACGACCTGCATCAGGAAGCTACCGGAATCGTGAATATCGTGGACGTAGCCGGTGTATCGTTCGTCACCAATCGGTCCGTGGAATTGTGTCTGCATCAATTCGGAAAAACCGATGATCGCGTTGAGCGGTGTGCGCAACTCATGGGACATGTTCGCGAGAAATTCCGACTTCGTGCGGTAGGCTTCCTCGGCGCGTTCTTTGGCTCCAATGTAGAGCTTGTTGGCCCGCTCCAACTCTTCTGCTTTCTGCGCCGAGATGCGGCGCTCCGCCTTGAGCTGCTCGACATTCTGGTTGAGCAAATGTTCGCGGTCCTTGAGGATTTCCTCATGCTGCTTGATCTGCGTGATGTCGGTGCCGATTGAGATCGTTCCACCATCGGGCGTGCGAAGCTCTGTGACCTGCAGCCAACGCCCATCGCTGATTTGCCGCTCCACCGTGACCGATTGTTTTGCCCGGTCACCCGCCATCAAAACCGTGTGCTCGGCCACCGGCTTGTGCATGAGCGCAACAATGGCTGCGCGGTCCATGCCTGCCTCAATTGCCCCGGCCTTCAAGCCGTTGAACTCGCTGAATTTGCGGTTGGCCATCAACAATTTGTCGTCGGCGTCCCACAGCGCAAAGCTTTGTGACGTGCTTTCAATCGCTGAACGCAGGCGCTGGCTGGCTGTCTTGTTCTCGTTGGCCAGCACCTGATTTTCGGTCACATCAACGGCAATACCAATGAGGTGCGTGCGATCTTGGTTTTCGTCAAACCGCTCGGTGCGTATCCGCATCCACACATACTCGCCGGATGCGGCGCGCATGCGAAACAGCTCATCCACCCGGTCGATTTCACCTGAGGCAGCACGTTGTGCAAGCTTGAACAAATCTGCGTCGCCCGGATGCACGAGGTCCATGATGCCGCCGACGGAAATTTCTTCCTCAACCGGCTCATAGCCCAGCATTTCATACATTGAGCGGGACCAGAACACCCGTCCGCGCGCCAGATCCCAATCCCACAAGCCGCATGAGCCGCGCGACAGAGCCAAGTCAACGCGTTTGAGGGCTTCGCTGTAGACTTCCTCGGTCTCCGCCGAGCGCCATCCTTGGGTGTAGTAGCTGTACAGCAGGGTCAGCATCACTGTTGCCATCGCAACAAACAAGGTCGCGTTGATCGACACTTCCCGCTGCCATCGCGCCAAGGCGTCGGCAATTGGCTGCAACACCACAACCATTGTGCCATTGACGGTGGTTTTTGCCAGCACTGCAAATGTATCTTCTTGCGCAATTGTAACCCGCGCAACACCCGCATCCCGGCCAAACATCGTCAGCGGTGTCGAACCTTCAATCAGTGTGTCGAGCTGACGACCCAAAAATGCATCGGGGCCGCCGCGCGCCAGAATGATCGTGCTGTTGGCGTCGGTAACGAGAAACACCCGCCCATCCAAAAGGGCCGTCGAAGGCAGCGCACGCATGAAAATGCGCTCAAAGTCAGCACCGCTAACAGGGGCAAAGCCGTTGGCCTTAGCCTGCGCAACAGCGCTGAAAGCACTATCGGCAAACAGAGCGAGATCAGTCCGCGCGCTCTCAAGCGTTTCATCGCGGTGCTCCAAGAGCGTCATCGCTTTGACACCGACAATCGTCACCATGAAAATGATGATTAAAAAGGGTGTCAGGCGTTTGAGAAGCCGCTGATTGAGGAATGGGCGTTTTTGGTTGGGGCCTGCCAAAAAGCGCACATGGCCGACCATGCTTTCATCAAAAACGTCATTTGCATCGACGTGAGACAATACGAAACCATTGCCCTCAAAAGAGGGCATCCCCAAGGTGAAATATTTGATGAACTCAGAAACTGCGATTCAAAACCGACCACTCGAATCACCGGTAATGAATCAATTCTGATTCGCCCTGTCTAGGGGATAGGTTAATTTTTGTTCACACTTTCTGTTTCAGCGCAGCATGCGTGCGAGCATGTCAGTCAAGTCTCGAGACAGGTTTGGCGTTTTCGCCAATGTCTTCAACGCCGCTTTTGCCTTGTTTTTGCGGCCTTTTTCGAGGCTCCGCCAAGACCGCATCGCGGTGATCAACCGTGCTGCGATCTGCGGATTGGCCTTGTCCAACCGTTCGATAGATTGGCAAAGAAACTCGTATCCTAGTCCGTCAGCGCGGTTGAAACCGGTGGGATTGCCCGCCGAGAACGAGCCCAGCAGCGCGCGGACGCGGTTGGGGTTGCTCCAACTGAATGCTGTATGGTCGGAAAGTGCTTGAACCAGCGCAAGCGCGGCATCGCCCGGTGCCATCGCCTGCACAGCAAACCATTTATCCATCACAACACTGTCTGTGCCATGGGCTTTCGCAAACGCGGCCAGGGCATGCTGGGTTTGTGCCGCGCCAACATCGTGCTGCACCATCACCGCGAGTGAAGCAGCCTTTTGCGTCATATTGTCAGCATCGGCAAAAACCTGTGCCGCACGCTCAACGGTGCCATCGCTCAGCGTCAAATAATGCAACGCCCGCATGCGCAGCGCGCGTTTGCCCGCGCTTTTTGCATCGGGTGAAAACTCACCTTGCGTTGCCAATTGATCAAACAAACGCGCAAATACCACCTGGCCATGCGCGGCAACAGCCTGGTTGATCCGCATCGTTGCTTGTTGAATCGCATCGGGATCGATGTCTTGGCCAATGCTGCGTGCGATATCCTGTTCACCGGGCAGGGTAAGGCACAAAGCGCGATAAGCTTCGCCCAGCGTGTCATCGCCGGCAATTGCTGTCGTGATGGCGCACAAGGTTGCCGTGTCGTTTTCCGCATGGGCAGCATCAACACAATTTCGAATGGTGCGTGTTGCAATCGAGTTCAGCGCATCCCAGCGGGCTACGTCATCGCTCTCGTGCTTTGCGATAAAGGCCAAGGTTGCGTCATCGGGCTCGGGAATGTGCGTTACCGGCGCGGAAAAGCCGCGCAATACCGACAGAACCGGCTCCGAGGTGACGCCGTCAAAGATGAAGGTTTGCGTTGCCTGCGTCAGATGCATCACGCCGCGTTCCACAATGCCGCCGGTCACGCTTTCATAGTCAACCTCGCGACCGTCCGGTGCAATAAGACCGAAGGCAACTGGAATATACATCGGCGCGTCCGGTCCGCCTTCAAGGGGCGGCTTCAACTTTTGCGATAGCCGGGCACGGAACTGTTGTTTCGCCGCATCATACTCGGTTTCAACCATAATATTGGGGGTGCCTGGCTGATGATACCAAAGCGCAAACTGGCTCAAATCGCGCCCGGTCTGGTCTTCAAAACACGTCAAAAACTGCTCAATCGTGCAGGCTTGCCCGTCATGGCGTTTGAAGTACAAATCGAGGCTGGCGCGGAAATCGTCTTCGCCCAAAATGGTACGCAACATCCGCACCACCTCAGAGCCTTTTTCATACACCGTCGCCGTGTAGAAATTGTTGATTTCGCTATATTGCGTGGGCCGCACCGGATGCGCTAACGGGCCGGAATCTTCGGGAAACTGATGCGCACGCAAAAGCCGCACTTCGGCAATACGTTTGACAGAGCGCTCGCGCATGTCAGCGGAAAATTCATGGTCCCGGAAAACCGTCAGCCCTTCTTTTAAACACAACTGAAACCAGTCCCGGCAGGTGATGCGGTTGCCGGTCCAATTGTGGAAATATTCATGCGCGATGATCGCCTCAATATTGGCGTAGTCCTGATCCGTCGCTGTGGCCGGGTCTGCCAAAACATATTTGTCATTGAACACATTGAGGCCCTTGTTCTCCATGGCCCCCATGTTGAAGTCGCTGACCGCAACGATCATGAAAACATCCAGATCATACTCGCAGCCAAACACCTCTTCATCCCACCGCATGGAGCGGATCAGCGCATCCATCGCATAGGTCGCGCGGTTTTCCTTGCCGTGTTCGACATAGATTTCCAAAGCAACGTCGCGGCCGGAGCGCGTTTTGAAACTGTCGCGCACGCATCCCAGATCCCCAGCGACCAGCGCAAACAGATAGGCCGGTTTTGGGTGTGGATCATGCCACACGGCAAAATGGCGGCCTCCATCAAGCGCGCCTTTGTCCACGCAATTGCCGTTGGATAGCAGCAAGGGCGTAGAACGAGCGTCACCCTCAATGCGCACAGTGTAGACAGCCAGCACATCCGGCCTGTCGAGGAAATAGGTGATCCGCCGAAAGCCTTCGGCCTCGCACTGGGTGCAATAGGTGCCATTGCTGCGATAAAGCCCCATCAAAGCGCTGTTGGCTTGCGGATTGATGACCGTTTCAATGGTCAACAAAAACGTGCCTGAGGCGGGAAGGTCGCGGATCTCAAGGCGGTCTGCACTGGCGGCATAGTGCGCATCAGGCAATGTCTCACCGTTCAGCGCCAAGCCGCTCAACACCAATTCGTCCCCGTCCAGCACCAGCGGGGCATTTGGTGCCACGCCATCGCGCCGCGCGAGTGTCAGGGTAGCCGTCACTTGAGTGGCTGCCTCATCCAGCACGAAAGCCAGGTCCACCTTGCTGAGAATGAAGTCCGTCGGGCGGTAATCTTCCAGCTTGAAAGTGGTGCCTGTCTCTGTGCGCATGGTATTTTCTGCCTTTGTTTTGGGTGGTCTCTTCTCGACATTTGCCGTGGTGAAGCTAATTAAGTCATGCCGGACGTTGCGATGCTTTTGCCATGCGTTGCTGATTACATCCAGAGGAACCGACCATGAATTTCATGCAGCCAAAATTCGGCGCAAAAAGCGCGCCATCAACCGATGTGAAACGTTTGGAGGATGTCGCGTTTATGACGGGTCGCGGTTGCTACACCGATGATGTGGCACCCGATGGCTGTCTGGTTGGCTACGTCGTGCGATCGCCGGTCGCGTTTGCCCATTTCAAAATCAACAATGTTGATGATGTGCGCGCCATGGATGGTGTCGTCGATGTCATGACAGCGGATGATATTCCCCATCTCGGCGCCCTCAAGGGGCAGCGTATGCGGCCGAACCCGGATGGTTCATTGTCGCAAACCCGCGACATTCCCATCCTGTGCGCCACAACGGTCCGCTATGTGGGTGACGCGATTGCCTTCATCACCGCGCAGGACCGCAACAGCGCCAAAGATGCAGCCGAGGCGCTGGACATTGATTTCGATAGTCTCGACCCGGTTGTCGCTACAGGCGATGCGCTGAAACCGGACATGCCGCTTGTCTGGCCTGAGCTTGGCAGCAACCGCACATTCGACAATCAAATCGGTGACAGCAATGCCGTTCAGGCGGCCTTTGATGGCGCACACCACATCACCAAAATCGAGTTCATCCAAAACCGGCTTGTCGCCAACTATTTGGATGTGCGCGCAGCGATTGGCCAATGGGACGCGGAGACCGGCGCGTTTGATTTGACGGTTGGTTGCCAGGGCGTCTTCGGCGTGCGCCGCACGTTGACGCAATACGTCTTTGGCCAAGACACAAAAATGCGCGTCAAATGCCATGATGTCGGCGGCGGCTTCGGCCCCAAAGTCTTCACCTACCGCGAATATGCGCTGGTGCTGGAGGCGGCAAAACGCGTGGGCGCACCGGTAAAGTGGAACTGCGACCGCACCGAGCACTTTTTGACCGATGCGCATGGGCGCGACAATGTCGTCACCGCTGAAATGGGGATGGATGAAAACGGCCGCTTTTTGGCGCTGCGCACCCACACCATCGCGGCGATGGGGGCCTACACCTCGGAATATGGCGTTTCAATCCCCTGGTTCGGGCTGTCCATGGCGACGGGCGTCTATGACATACCGCATGCCGATATTCTGATCACCGGCGTTTACACCAATACATGCCCGGTCGATGCCTACCGGGGTGCGGGTCGGCCTGAGGCGGCTTTTCTGCTCGAAAAACTGGCTGACCAATGCGCACGTGACATGAGCCTTTCACCGGCTGAAATCCGCCGCCGCAATTTCGTCAAGCCTGAGCAGATGCCTTATAAAACGGTCGCTAACCGCGTCTATGATGTCGGCGAATTCGACGGGCACATGAGCGAAGCGATGAAGCGTGCCGATTGGGACGGCTTTGACGCGCGTCTGGCGCAAAGCAAAGCCAATGGAAAAATTCGCGGCATCGGCATGGCAACCTATATCGAGGCGTGCGCTTTTGCCGGTTCAGAGCCTGCTTTCGTCACGCTCAATGATGATGGCACGGTTACGCTCGATATTGGCACACAGTCAAACGGACAGGGACACAAGACCGTTTACGCGCAATTTGCCGCGCGTGAGCTGGGCCTGTCGCCGGCGGCTGTCATTGTGCGCCAGGGCGACACCAACTGGCTGGAAAAAGGCGGAGGCACTGGCGGCTCGCGTTCCGTACCGCTCGGCGGCGCTTCAGCGCGCCGCGCCGGCATTGCACTGGCAGAAAAAATCCGCGCCAAGGCCAGCGATATGCTCGAGGCTGACGCGCTGGATATCGAGCTTGCCGATGGTCTGGCGACAATCGTTGGCACAGACCAAAGCGTCAGCTTCGCCGATATTGCTGCGGCGGCCAACGACGAACCGTTGAGAGCGGATGGCGAATGGAAGCAGGCGGAAGCGACCTATCCCAACGGCACCCATATTTGTGAAGTCGAAATCGATCCCGAAACAGGAACGACCGACATTGTGCGCCATGTGATTGTTGACGATTTCGGCGCCACCGTTAATGCAGCCTTGTTGGAAGGCCAGGTGCATGGCGGCGCGGCGCAGGGCATCGGCCAGGCATTGCTTGAAAACACCGTCTATGATGAAAGCGGCCAATTGCTGACGGCAAGCTTTATGGATTACGCCATGCCACGCGCCGACACCATGCCCAGTTTTGAGTTCAACACGCGTCATGTGCCGTCCACCCACAATGAGCTTGGCGTCAAGGGCGCAGGCGAGGCGGGCACCATCGGTTCGACACCGGCAATCATGAACGCGGTGACCGACGCGCTCGCCCGGGCCTATGGCATCCAACATATCGACATGCCGGCAACCCCGCATCGCATTTGGCAGGCGATACAAGCCGCGCAGCAGGATTAAGTGACACCCGCAAAAGATACGCTGCCGCAGGCGGCACAAAACCGGCCCTTGCTCGGCATCGGCATGAAGGTGGCATCGGTATGCGCCTTTATGGGCATGGCGACTTGCATCAAACTGGCGGGGCAATTGCCGCCCGGCCAAATCGTATTCTTTCGCTCATTCTTCGCAATTCTGCCGATCATCGCCTGGCTGTCATGGACCCATGGTCTCACCGGTGTGTGGCGCACGCAGCGGCCACTGAGCCACATCGCGCGCGGCGTGGTTGGTGTGACCGCCATGAGCCTCGGCTTTTACGGGCTGACCCGCCTGCCGCTACCGGATGCAACGGCAATCGGTTACGCGCGTCCGCTGATGACAGTTATATTCGGCGCGATTTTTCTGGGGGAGGTGGTCCGCCTGTATCGTTGGGCTGCGGTGCTGGTGGGGCTGGTTGGCGTGTTGTTGATCTCATGGCCCAACTTGCAGGCCTTCCGCGACGGGAATCTCAACGATACCCAAGCGCTCGGCGCTGCCGCTGTTTTCGCATCCGCCTGCATCGCCGCCTTGGCCTTTGTGCTGGTGCGCAAGCTGATCCAAACGGAAAAGACGCCGACTATTGTGCTCTATTTCTCCGTCACCGCTTCAACCTTGGCCTTGGCAACGATACCGTTCGGCTGGTCGCCTCTAACGGGATTTCAAATAGTGTCGCTGGTCGCAGCAGGCGGCTTTGGCGGGTTGGGCCAAATCTTGCTCACCGAAGGTTACCGCCATGCGGACACCGCAACCATTGCGCCATTTGAATACACGTCGGTGATTTTGAGCATCGCCATTGGCATTGTGGTTTTTGCGGAATTCCCAACCGGCTGGACAATCGCCGGGTCCGTGGTCGTTATCGCGTCAGGCATTTTCATCATCTACCGCGAGCATCGCCTCGGCCTCAAACGAAAAAAGGACCGCCAATTCGTGACGCCGCAAGGTTAGCGCAAAACGTCATTGCGCTAAGCTGCGGTCGCAGTCTCCTGCTCATCGCCGTCTTCTTCCGGTTCTTCATAACTGGAATATTCACTCTCATCGGAACGCGGGTCCAAGTTGAACCGCTCCGGCGTAACCAGACCAGTGCCCGGCGGAGCGAAGTTGTAATCTATCCGATCTTCTTCCGGCACTGCGTCGCGAATGGTGATGCGAATGATAATAAAGACGATCAAGGGCAGCAAGGCGCACAGGACCGATAGAAACAGCCCGTTGCGTCCGAATACATCCATCATCCACCCCGCAACGACCGGTCCGATCATCGAGCCGATGCCGTAAACAACCAACAAGCCCGACGATATTTCGACAAATTCACTAGGGTCGGCATGGTCGTTTCCATAGGCAACGACGAGCGAATAAATCGGCATAAAGAACCCGCCAAATACAAACATAAGGCCGAAAAGCAGAGGCCCGCCTTCGGGCGCAAGCAGGTAAAGCAGCCCGGCGACGACAACGCAGCCCGCGACCGCAGCCAGGATAACATAGCGCCGGTCGGTGCGATCCGATATCCAGCCCAGCGGAAACTGGAAGCAGGCACCGCCTGCCATCGTGATCGCCAGCATGGTCGCGATGCCTGTGTCAGTCAGTCCCGCGTCGCGGGCGTAAATGGCTGACTGGAAATTCCATCCACCATAGACAAAGCCGATCCCCAAAGCACCAAACATCGCAACCGGCGAATTGGCAAAAAGTTTTTTGATATCCAGCTTGTTCTGGCTAAGCGGCCGCGGCGACACTGCATTGGTCAGGCCGGTTGGAATAACCGCAGTCGCATACAATAGGCCCGCTAAAACAAAGAGCACTGTCGTTGCCGGATCACCCGTCACCAGCAGAAATTGACCGGCAACCAGGCCGCTCAGATTAACCAGCATGTAAACGGAAAAGATCTTGCCGCGTGTTTCATTGCTGGCCTGTTCATTCAGCCAGCTCTCAATCACCATATAGGTGCCCGCAAGCGCAAACCCGCCCAAGCCCCGAGCCAACATCCACAGCGGGATGTTGATAAACAGCGAATGCAACAGCACTGAAATACACAGCATCGCTGCCAGCACAGCATAGGTGCGCACGTGCCCAACCCGCAGCACCATGCGCGGCACCAGCAAACAACCCAGCATGAAGAAGGCGGCAAAACACGCACCGAGCCAGCCGATCGTGCTGGTCGACCATCCTTCCAGTTGCGCCCTCAGCGGCAAAACGACCGATGTCAGTCCCACGCCTGCCAAAAGCAAAAACGTCGACAAGAGCAAGCCAGTGATGGGTATTATCTGTCGGAGCATAAGGGTGTCCACGGTGGGAGTGGTAAAAATCCGGTCTAGCCGCTGTCGGATACGCTGACGCGTTGATCCGCGGCTTCCAGCTTGTCCTTTAGCGACAAAAGGTCTTGCCAGGTTTGTCGCTTGAAAGCGGGTTGATTGAGCAGGTGTGCTGTCGCGTGCATGGGCAGGACGGGCACTTCGCGCTGAGCGATTGTCAAAGCATGCCACTGGCCGCGCAAATGCGGTATCGGTCGACGCGAATTGAGCAGAAGCTGAGCCGGGCCTGTCCCCATGACGATCACATGCTCGGGCGCAATCAAGGCCAGCTGACGCCGCACAAAAGGGGCGCAAATCTGCATGTTGATCGCGCTTGGCTCTTGGCCACCCGGCGGACACCACGGCACACAATAGCCCACATAAATATCGCGATCGCGGTCCAGGCCGATGGCGGCCAGCATCGCGTGCAGAAGGGCGCCTTCCGGCCCCTGAAACGCGGCACCGGCAGCGTCATCCTCGCGGCTGGGCTGAGATTGGACAATCATCAGCTTGGCCGCACGATTGCCACCCTCAAAGACGGTGCTGCGCGCACTGATTTTGAGATTGCAGCCGTCAAATTGAGCAACCGCGGCGGCGAGTTGGTCCAAGTCGTGCGCCGCCGCTGCCACTGTTTCAGCCAGAGCAATTGTATTGCTGTCAGGTACCACGGGCGCAGCGGATGGTGCTCCAGCAGGCGTGTTGGTCGGGGGTCGGGCTTGTGCTGCAGGCGCTGGTTGACGCAGCGCCGACACGCTCTTGGGAGGCTCAACCGCCTGAAAGGAATCTACTGCTTCCGCCACAACCGGAAAATCCAGACCCGCATCACCATAAAAGGCCAGCAGCGATGCCAGCTCTTCGCGGCTGTATGGGGCAGGGTTTTCGCTCATGCGTCTTTGTTTCAAATTGCACTGCCCTTGGCAAGAAGAACTGCCAATCGGCGTGCACCCAGTTGTCAATTCGCCGCACGGCTGATGCGAAAGGCTGTCCGTCAATATATTGACGTTTACGTCAAAGTAAAATACGTAATCAATGTGCGTGCTGAAGTCCCTTGCGAGCGGTCGATGTTTTGGTAAGGGTGCTGACCAAACAAGAAGTAAGCCTGCTGATCAGTCGGCAGTGTGGAGGAACATATCAATGAGTGAAGCAAATCCGATGAACGAACCGCGCGAAAGCATGGAGTTCGATGTCGTTATCGTTGGTGCAGGTCCGGCCGGCTTGGCCGCCGCCATCAAGCTTAAACAACTCAATGAAGAATTGTCGGTTGTCGTTTTGGAGAAGGGCGCCGAAGTCGGCGCGCACATTCTATCCGGTGCTGTAGTCGATCCTATTGGCCTTGACGCGTTGATCCCGGATTGGCGCGATGACCCCGACCATCCGATGAAGACGCCGGTGACAGCCGACCATTTTATGTATCTGGGTGAGGGCGGTGGCATTCGCCTGCCGAATTTCCTGATGCCGCCACTGATGAACAACCACGGCAATTACATCGTGTCGCTGGGCAATGTGGCCCGCTGGCTCGGTGCCCGTGCCGAAGCGCTGGGCGTCGAGATCTATCCGGGTTTTGCCGCCGCCGAAATCATCTATGATGACAACGGCGCTGTGAAGGGCGTTGCCACGGGTGACATGGGCGTCGGCCGCGATGGTGAGCCAACCGCCATGTTCGCGCGCGGTATGGAATTGCATGGAAAATATGTGCTGATCGGCGAGGGTGTGCGCGGCTCACTCGCCAAGCAGCTGATCGCAAAATTCAAACTAGATGATGGCAAAGAGCCGGGCAAATTCGGCATCGGCATTAAAGAGCTCTGGCAGGTCGATCCGGCCAAGCACAAGCCAGGTCTGGTGCAGCACTCATTCGGCTGGCCGCTCAACAACGCAACGGGTGGTGGCTCATTCCTGTACCATCTTGAAGATAATCAGGTGGCCGTCGGCTTCGTGCTGCATCTGAATTACAAAAATCCTTATCTGTCGCCTTTTGAGGAGTTCCAACGCTTCAAGCAGCACCCGATGATCCGCGAGACTTTTGAAGGCGGCAAACGCATATCCTATGGTGCGCGCGCGATCACCGAAGGTGGTTGGCAGTCTGTGCCGAAGGTCTCTTTCCCCGGCGGTGCGCTGATTGGTTGTTCGGCGGGCTTCGTCAACGTGCCGCGCATTAAAGGCTCACACAATGCGGTGC
>JBAUIL010000257.1:0-1680 GCA_049682915.1 Ahrensia sp.
GAAAAGGGTCACGTCACAGCCGCCGAGATTGATGGGCGGACGACCGCGCATGATCTGCATCTCGACTGGATGCTGTCGACCAAGAAAACCTATGTCGGCTCTGCCATGATCAACCGCGAAGGCTTGCAGGACGATAGCCGCTGGTCGCTGGTGGGTGTGATTTCGCGCAGCGGCCAAAAGCTGAAAGGTGGCAGCCATCTGGTTGAAGGCTCCGATGCGGATGCACCGGGCCGGTCGTTGGGACATCTGACGGCCATGTGCTATTCGCCGGAACTGAAACAATATATCGGTCTGGCGCTCCTCGAAAACGGCGAGCAAAAAATCGGCACGCGTCTTTTTGCAACAGACCCGGTGCGCACCCAAACCCACATACCGGTGGAAATCGTCAGCCACCACATGGTCGACCCAAAGGGAGAGCGGATGCATGGTTGAGCCATTTATCAACACGCCTGTCATCGCCGACAAGGCCGCCTCGCCGCTCGGTGACAGTTTTGTTCCGGGACGCTTCGGCAATACAAAGGCCGGGTGCGGTGTGCAGCTTTCAGAGCGTCAGGGTATAGCGCTAGCCGACGTGGCGGCATGGCCAGGCAAAGCAAACATAGTCAGCACTGCAGTCAGCACGAGCGCTTGTTTTTTTGAGTACGCGCCCAACCGTTGGACGGTCATCACCGACGATCAATACGTGCCGATGAACCTTGCCAAGAAAGTCGGCGATGCGGGCACGGTGGTTGATCTGAGCCATGGCCGCACCGTGCTGCGCATATCGGGCAACCAAGCTGCGTGGGTACTGCCAAAACTGTTCGCGATCGATTTCAGCGACGCTGCATTTGCTGTCGCCACCGGCCTTGCCACCCAGCACCATGAAATAAGCGCGCAAATCTACAGGGTGGACGCAACGACTTTCGACATCATGATCTTCCGAAGCTACGCCCGCGCATTCTGGCACACACTGACAAAGGCGGCGCAAGATGTGGGCTATGAGGTGGTCTAGGTGATCCAGCCTGAACCGGAATTGCTCTAACAGCCGTTTTTCACATAGGCGTCGCGAACCGCTTCGTTCCATGCGACCGATTGTGCCGCTGACTGTGAGCCATAAGGGCCGTCCACCACGCAGTAAAAACCATTGCGGAAATTCGGGTATTCATTGGTGTTGGCAACAGACAGGCCCGCGCCGCCGCCAGCCATCGGACCACCGAGATTGTTCATCGTGTTGCGCGCACCGTTGAAGCTACTGTCGCAACCCAACACGATATACCAACCACAGCCCGCAAACGCGACCTCGTAGCTTTCGCCATATTTTAATTCACCCGCCGTCGCAGTCGCGACCCCCATCAACAAAGCCATTGCGGTTGGAATGAGTTTTTTCATGGTAGCCTCCAGCACGTTGAAACGTCAGCGTTGCATAAAGCAGCGCCGATGCCAAACCTACTTTGCGCGCTGACCCGCAACATAGGTCGCGGCAACGCTGCGGTCGTCGCCCAAGGTTTGGAGAAGAAATAATTCTTCAGCAAGGCCCTCAACCGTCTCATGGCGCAAAGCCATGGCGGGCGTGGCCGCTGCATCGAGTACCACAAAGTCTGCTTCCGACCCGGCTTCCAATGTGCCGATCTTATCGGCCATGCCCAGCGCCTGCGCATTGCCCAAAGTTGCCTGCCAGAAACTGTGCAGCGGATGCCAGCG
>JBAUIL010000258.1:0-21724 GCA_049682915.1 Ahrensia sp.
GCAGAGCCGCCAACCGCATTCCCTTTTTGGATGAAGTTGTAGCGAGCTATTACTGCGCCATGGACCCCGAAACGCCACCACGGGTGCGCGGTATTTTGCTGGCCGCACTCGCCTATTTCATCTTGCCACTGGATTCGCTGCCGGACTTTATTTTCGGCCTCGGCTTCACCGACGATATCGCCGTGTTGTCAGCAGCCTTTGCCGCTGTGCGTGGCAATGTGACTGAGGCCCACCGTGCCGCTGCCAAGCACGCGCTGGCCGAGGCTGATTACGAGTAACTGAAGCAATCATTTTTAGATATCAATTCTAATTTATATTCGCTTTTTAGCTCAATTAAAATGTGCTTTGAAAATACCGAAATTTAATATATGTAATTATTGATGGAAAATAGCCTATTAATATATAAAAGAGAATATCTTTAATGGCAAAACGTCATTACACCATTTATTGTGATGAGAGCGCAAAGAACGGAACTTACTTCTCAAATTTTTATGGAGGCGCACTTGTGCGCTCGTCTGAGAGAGAAGCGATAGAGGATATTTTACGCGAAAAGAAGGCGGAGCTGAACTTAAACGATGAAATAAAATGGACAAAAATTACAAGAAATTATGAATCCAAATATATCGAATTTATAGAATTTTATTTTAGTTTTATTAGTTCTGGACGCATAAAAGTCAGAATTATGTTTACCCATAATTATAAGCGTCCACGTCAGTTAACTCATGATCAAAGAGACAGCACTTATTTTTTACTATATTACCAATTTCTAAAGCACGCTTTTGGCTTAGCTTATTCAAATCCCAACCAAATTGATCGTGTTTTCGCCAATCTATTATTGGACCAGATTCCAGCTAGCCGGGATAAGCAGCTAGAATTTCGTAGCCATGTAGAGCGTATTGAACAAACGCATACGTATCGGGGTAAGAACGTTTTTTTCCAACATGGTCAGATTGGCGGAGTTGACTCTAAAGATCACGTAATTTTGCAAGGTCTAGATATCATTTTAGGCTCTATGTATTTTCGTTTAAATGACTTGCACTTGGTCAAACCTGAGGGGAGCCGCTTTAGGGGAAAGCGAACTATTGCAAAAGAAAAAGTATATAAAGAAATCAATCACCAAATCCGTTTAATCTACCCGAATTTCAACGTAGGTAAAACCACGGGCCAAGCCAACGGATTGACAGATAGGTGGAACCACCCATATCGCCATTGGTGTTTTGAGGCTGTGGATTCGGTAGTTGACGATAGTGCTGTCAAAGGAAAAAGCCCCGCAGGCACCTAATAATGGTCTTAGTGAAACTAGGACTTTCGGTGACCACAGGGCTCTACAACAGGATATATGATCTTTTATAGAAATCAACACTAACTCTTGACAAAAACAGTGGAATCGGTGGTGAACCGAGTTAGTCGGTGTGATTGCAACGACTTATGCTGCGCCTAAAAGTCCGTATCCACGAGATTGTCGCGCTCCAGGGCATGGCGTAGACGGCCAAACGCAAGCCGGATGCGCGATTTCACCGTTCCAAGCGGCAGGCCGCTCTCTTCGGCAATCTGGCTGTGGGACATGCCCAGAAAAAACGCCATCCGCACCAGTTCGATCTGTTCCTCGGGTAAATCCTTCAGCGCGGCGCGCACCCGCTCATCGCGGGTTTCGCCATCAATCATTGTGTCAGCCGCTTCCATCGGCTCGGGATGCAGCATCGGTTCGTCCGGGTCGAGCGCCCCGGTTTTCACGCGCCGCGCCAGATCGATGCGCCGGTTACGCGCCACCCGGAACAGCCAGGTACCCAGCGATGACTTTGCCGGATCAAACAGATGCGCCTTGTGCCACAGCACCACCATCACTTCCTGCGCCAGATCTTCCGCCTCGCCGGGTTGCATGCCCAAACGGCGCAGATAGGCATTGATGCGCGGTGCGAAGTGATCGAACAGCTCCGTGAAGGCGTGCCGGTCACGATCATGAGCAACTGCATGCGCCAATTGCGCAAACCGTTGATGCTGTGTCGCCGTCATCGCCGTCCTGATCCGTTCATGGTAAGCGTCGCGCTCGAATCTGAAGCGACGATTGAGAGATGCCGTTACCCTTCCCGATTTCAATAAGCAAAGTCAAACGCTTGAAACCAGGTCAAACTCTTTTTGGATCAGTCAAACTCTTGCCGTTTTCATTTGACTATCTACGTCCGGCACACTGTGAGGAACAAAACTGCAGCAAATAGCAATTCCGAGCGGTGTCTTTAGAATTTGGTAACGACGATCGTTCAACATAGGGAAACCAAGGCGGCGCGACGCCGTCAATCCTGAAATTGATACCACAGGAAGCAACAAATTCATGTTTGCAAAAAGCATTTTTACAACGGGCATTGTCGCCGCTGGTTTGATGGCTAGTGCTATCGCTGCGCATGCTCAAACACCACAACGCATCGGGCAGTTTAAAGATTGGGGCGCGATCAGCTATGGCGCGGCCAATGGCAAGGTCTGCTACGCTGTTTCTGTTCCAACTTCCAAGCAGCCGGCCAGTGTGAACCATGGCGACAATTTCTTCGTGGTTACCCAGCGCGGCAGCGCCAACGTTACCTATGAGCCGCAATTCATCGCGGGCTACACCCTGCAGGAAAGTTCAAAAGTCACCGTCAATATTGACGGCAAGACGTTTTCGTTTTTCTCAAAGGACAATACTGCCTGGACCGAAAATGCTGCACAAGACCCGCAAATTATCGCAGCGATGAAAGCCGGTTCACGCATGACCATAAGCGCCGTATCGCGCCGTGGCACCAATACGAGCTATGAGTACTCGCTGTCAGGCATTACCGCCGCGCTGGATGCGATCAGAACCTGCAATTGAATTGTCCCTATTGATCGAAAAGGCCGGGCGCACACCCGGCCTTTTTGTTTTGTGCCGTAGGCGCTATACAGGCGGCAGATTCTATTTCACCCATGGCATAAACAATGGCGACGACGCTGGACCTTGCTGCGGCCAATAAACCCGCAAACAAACCATCCCTGACAGGCATGACCCGCGCGCAGCTCAATGATGCGCTGGCGGCCATCGGTGTGCCACAAAAGCAAATCCGCATGCGCAGCCAGCAATTGTGGCACTGGCTCTACATCCGTGGTGTCACCTCGTTTGACGCCATGGCCAATGTCTCCAAGGATTTGCGCGCCAAGCTTGCCGAAGCCTACACGCTCGACAACCCTGAAATCATCGAAGAGCAGATATCGCAGGACGGCACCCGCAAATGGCTGTTGCGCTTTCCGTCGCGCGGTGCGGGCGCGCCGGTGGATGTGGAAACCGTTTATATTCCCGAGGAAGGGCGCGGCACGCTGTGCGTCTCAAGCCAGGTCGGCTGCACACTGACCTGTACATTTTGTCACACCGGCACCCAAAAGCTGGTGCGCAATTTGAGCGCCGGTGAGATCGTGGCGCAGGTGGTTTTGGCCCGCCAAAGATTGGGCGATTTTCCAGATGCGGACACGCCCGAAGGCGGCATTGTACCAGAGTCTGGGCGCAAAGTGTCCAACATCGTGATGATGGGCATGGGCGAACCGCTGTATAATTATGACCATGTGCGCGATGCGATGCTGGTATTCACCGATGGTGAAGGACTGAGCCTGTCCAAACGCCGCGTGACACTGTCGACCTCCGGCGTGGTGCCCAATATTGTCAAAATCGGCGAAGAGACCGGCTGCATGCTGGCGATCTCGCTGCATGCCGTCACCGATGAATTGCGCGATGTGTTGGTGCCGATCAACAAGAAATACCCGCTCAACACGCTGATTGATGCCTGCAACAATTATCCCGGTGCATCCAATGCCCGGCGCATTACGTTTGAATATGTGATGCTAAAGGGCGTCAATGATTCGATGCACGACGCAATGGAACTGGTGAAGCTGCTCAAAGGCGTTCCCGCAAAGATCAATCTGATCCCGTTCAACAAATGGCCGGGCTCCGACTACGAATGCTCCGACTGGGAGCAGATCGAAAAATTTGCCGATTTCATCAACGCCAATGGCTACGCCTCACCCATTCGCACGCCGCGCGGCCAGGATATTCTAGCAGCCTGCGGCCAGTTGAAATCCGCCTCCGAGCGCATGAAGAAAACCGAACGCCTTGCCTACGAAGCGATGATGATCGCGGGTCACGGCGAATAATCAAAGGAATTGTTATGAGATCACAAATCGTTCTTGCCACCGCCGCTGCCCTCAGCGTTGCTGCCTGCACACAACCTGCGCCCTCCACCCAGCTGCCAACACCAGCAGCGTCACCGGCGCCAGCTGTTGTGCAGCCATCACCCGGCCGCACCTGCGATGTTAGCCTGATTGATAGTATCGGCCAGCCCATTTCATCGGTACGTGTACCTGACAATGGCAATTATCGTATCATTAGGCCCAACGATTTTGCCACAGCTGATGCATCGGAAACCCGCACCAATATCGACCTGAACGCCGACGACACCATCGCTGCCGTCTATTGCGGTTAGCCAGATCGGTGACCTTAACCCTGCGGCGCATGATAGGCTTGTTCGTCGGCTACGCATTGGCGGTGATCGTGGCCTCGACGCTGTGTACGGCGGCTTTGACGGTGATCGGTTTTTTTAGCAGGCCCTCGATAGGTTGGAACTTCTTTCAAACCACCATTGCAGGTGGCATGCTTATAACAGCATCCACGGCGTGGCCAGGCTATCTCGTCACGTCATGGTTTTTGCTATCAAAGCGGATGGTCAACAGGCCAGCTTTTATCGCCATGGCAGGCGGTTTAACGGCGGTGCAGGCTTTGTTTTTTTTGAGCTTTTTTGGCCAAACGCTCGTCAAATTCGAAATATGGATTCCAGCGATCATGGGCGGATGTGCCGGCGCATTTGTTTTCAGTCTGTGCGCTGAACACCTGTTCAACATGCGGTTCAAACAACAGCCTAGCCCGCAGCCTTCGCCGTCAAGATCTTAATCGCGAACGCACCGAATACACCGGCAAAAAGCCAGTCCAAGGCCCGCGTCACCTTCGGACGTTTCATCAGCGCTTGTGAAAACCGGTCAGCGGCAAAAAT
The DNA here is from genome assembly GCA_049682915.1 of Ahrensia sp. GTDB lineage: Bacteria > Pseudomonadota > Alphaproteobacteria > Rhizobiales > Rhizobiaceae > JBCDLI01. The sequence continues at coordinate 5,043 of JBAUIL010000258.1, forward strand.
CATCGGCAGGATGGTGGGAATGGAAATCACCAAAAACAACAGGCCCAGAAACACCAATTTTCCCGGTGCATGCGGGTCGCTCGCTGACACAAATTGCGGCAGAAACGTCAAAAAGAACAGCGCCACTTTCGGGTTCAAGATATTGATGCCGATACCGGTGACATAGTGCTTCCACAAAGAGCCCTGTGGCCGCTTTTCCCCTGTGACAGTCAGCGATGAACCATGGCGGATAGCCTGGTAGGCAAGCCAGATCAAATAGCCCGCGCCCACGACTTTCAGGGCAAAAAAAGCCGATGGCGCAGCCACCAAAAGCGCCGACAAGCCAATCGCTACCATCAACGTATGCACCAAAATGCCGGTAATCGCACCGGCAAAGCATGCCAGCCCCGCAGCCCGGCTGTGGGTGACAGCGCGGCCGACATAAAGCGCCATATCCGGCCCCGGCGTAATCGCCAGCACGATAGAGGCTATTGCAAATTGAACCAGCACCGCTGTTACGGGGATATAGTCGCCCATGAGATCACTCCAATCGGGCCATCAATGACCAAAACAACGGCCACAAACAACCCGTTTTTTGCGATCGTGCCAATTGCTGACGGCCGCTGCCTTGCGCTGACGACAAAAGCCAATATTGTGCGGCGCAATCAACCTGATTTTGCCAGCAACACGGACACAATATTCCATGGCCAATGCGCTCAAAGACGTCAAAAAAGTAGTTCTCGCCTATTCCGGCGGTTTGGATACCTCGATAATTCTCAAATGGCTTCAAACCGAGCTGAATGCGGAAGTCGTCACCTTCACCGCTGACCTCGGCCAAGGCGAAGAGCTAGAACCCGCCCGCAAAAAAGCTGAAATGATGGGCATCAAGGAAATCTATATCGACGATCTGCGCGAGGAATTCATCGCTGACTTCGTGTTCCCGATGTTCCGCGCCAACGCTGTATACGAAGGCATTTACCTGCTCGGCACCTCCATCGCCCGTCCGCTGATCTCAAAGCGTCTCGTCGAGATCGCCAAAGAAACCGGCGCGGACGCCATTGCCCATGGTGCCACCGGCAAGGGCAACGACCAGGTGCGTTTCGAACTGTCCGCCTATGCGCTGAACCCGGACATCAAAGTCATCGCGCCATGGCGCGACTGGGAATTTAAATCGCGCACCGATCTGATCAATTTCGCCGAGCAACACCAAATCCAGGTCGCCAAAGACAAAAAAGGCGAAGCTCCGTTCTCGGTCGATGCCAACATGCTGCACTCCTCGTCTGAGGGTAAAGTGCTGGAAGATCCATGGGTGGAAGCGCCGGAATATGTCCATATGCGCACCGTCTCACCAATGGATGCGCCTGACGCGGCGACAGACATCGAGATCGAGTTCAAAAAAGGCGATCCCATCGCGCTCAATGGCAAGGCGATGAGCCCGGCCACCCTGTTCGCCGCGCTCAATGATCTGGGCCGCGACAACGGCATTGGCCGGATCGATCTGGTCGAAAACCGCTTTGTCGGCATGAAGTCCCGCGGCGTCTATGAAACGCCCGGCGGCACTATTCTTCTGCACGCTCACCGCGCCATGGAATCCATCACGCTGGACCGCGGTGCCGGACATCTGAAAGACGAACTGATGCCGCGCTATGCGGAGCTGATCTATAATGGTTTCTGGTTCTCGCCGGAGCGTGAAATGCTGCAAGCCGCCATCGACCACAGCCAAAAAGACGTCGAAGGCACGGTGCGCCTGAAACTCTACAAGGGTAACGTCATGACCACCGGCCGCAAATCGCCCAAGTCGCTTTATTCCGATGCGCTGGTGACCTTTGAGGATGATCACGGCGCATACGACCAGAAGGATGCGGCGGGCTTCATTAAACTCAACGCGCTGCGGTTGCGTACCTTGGCGGCCAGAAACCGCAGCTAGGATAGAGCCGGGCGGGGCGACCATGACAGATACCGATCTTCGTCGGGTCAACCGCGCGTCCCGCAAGGCCCGACAGATGCGGACACTGTTTTCGCTGGCCTTGATCGCCGTGCTGGCCGTTGTCGGCGGTTATTTTTGGCTCGACAGCGCCAACACACAACGCGAGACACTAACGGTCGCTAGCGGTCCACTGGGCAGCGACACTTATATTTTGATGAAAGAGGTCGCCGATGTAGTCGACCGACATTCCGAGACGCTGCGGCTACAGGTTCAAACCAGCAGCGGCGCATCAAGCAATATTGCGCAGCTCAACGCCGCCAAGGTCGATACGGGCGTCATTCGGGCAGACACGCCCGTCGTCAGCAATATTCGCGTGATTGCGACCCTTTACCCCGATGTTATGCAGATCATTACGCGCGCCAGCTCCGGCGTCACACGCATTAATGACCTTGCCGGTGTGCGCGTGTCAGTGCCGCCCTTTGGCACTGACGGATTCAAGAGTTTTTGGATTTTGGGTGATCATTATGATTTACCCATTGGCACCATGAAATGGGCATCGGAACCGTTTGAAATTGGCGCGGCAAAACTACTGGCAGGCCAGACGGATGCATTCTTTGTCATGCGGTCTTTGCGCGACGCGCGGCTGATCCGGCTGTTTGAAGATGCGCAACTCAAAGGTCTGAAACTGTCGATTGTGCCAATTGATCAGGCCCAAGCGATTGCCGTTAAACGTCCTTTTCTGGATGCGTCGCTCATCCCCAAAGGCTCCTATACCGGCGCAACACCGGTGCCCGCGCGCGATACCACAACCTCATCGGTAGACCGCATTCTCGTGTCGCGCGACGACACCTCACCGGACGCCATCCGCGAACTGACGCGCATATTGTTTGAGCACCGGTTGGATTTGACAATCCGTTTCTCGCTGGCATCAGCCATTCAGAAGCCCGACGATGCGCGCGGCCTTTCCGTGCCGCTGCATGAAGGCGCGCAAGCGTATTACAACCGCGACGAGCCGAGCTTTATTCAGGAAAACGCCGAACCGCTCGCATTGATGGTGACTGTTTTTACGCTGTTACTATCCAGCCTGTTTGCCCTGCGGTCCCGCTTCAATGCCAGCCAGAAAAACCGTGCTGACACCTATAATCATCAACTGCTGACAATCCAGAAAAACGCAATTTTGGAAGATGATCCGCAAGAACTGGCGGCCATGAAAATAGAGCTCAACAATGTGCTGCAAACGGTCGTTATCGCGCTCGATACCGATGATGTGACCGAGGAGGGTTTCCAATCCTTTTCGCTTTTGTGGGGTGCAGTACGCGAAACCATCAATGACCGTCTCAAGGCGGTTGCCCCATCACAATAGAGAGAGCCGATTGCACCGGTGGCGCTGCCACCCTATGTGCAAGGGATCAGTTTCACAGGACGCACCATGAGCCAGACCCCGACAATCAATCCCGAAATCGAAACATGGACCGGCCCGCTTGGTCTGCCGGACTATCACAAGATTGACGACAGCGATTTTGAACCCGCCATCATGGCAGGCTTTGAAGCCGACAAGGCCGCCCATGAGGCGATTGCAAGCAACCCCGATGCGCCGACATTTGAAAACACCATTGAGGCGCTTGAGCGGATTGAGACCGTGCTGGGCAAGGCTGCATCGCTGTTTTTCACCAAAGCGGGCAACCACACCAATGTCACCATTCAAGCGGCCGAGCGGACGCTCAGCCCGCTTTTTGCGCGCCATAGCGCTGAAATTGCGCGCAATGCGGCTTTGTTTGCGCGCATTGATACACTTTATCAAAACCGCGAAACGCTGGGCCTGAATGAAGAGCAAGCCCAAGTGCTCAAGCGTTACCATCGCTCGTTCAAACGCATGGGCGCGGGGCTGACCGGTGAGCCACAAAAACGGCTGTTTGAGATCAATGAGCGCCTCGCCACGCTGGGCACGCAATTTGGCCAAAACGTCCTGAAGGACGAAGCCAGTTGGATCATGGTACTCGACAGCGAAGGTGATCTTGCCGGCTTGCCAAAATCACTGGTGCAGGCGATGGCCAGCGCTGCCGACGAACGCGGCCATCCCGGCAAACATGCGGTGACATTGGCACGCTCGATCATTGATCCATTTCTGACCTTTTCAGACCGCCGTGACCTGCGCGAGAAAGCCTATCAGGCCTGGCTGAGCCGTGGTGAAAATGGCGGCGACAGCGACAACCGGGCGATCATCAAAGAGACGTTGGCGCTGCGCGCTGAGCGTGCCAAGCTCTTGGGTTATGACAGCTTTGCCGAGATGAAGCTCGAAGGCACCATGGCCAAAACACCGGGCGCAGTGATGGAACTGCTCGACACCGTCTGGGACAAGGCCCGTATCCGTGCCGGTGAAGAAGCCGACGACATCAAAAAGCTGATGGCGGACGGTGGCCAGAACCACGCGCTCGCTGGGTGTGACTGGCGCTACTATGCCGAAAAGATTCGCGCCGAGCGCTTTTCTTATTCTGACGACGACGTCAAACCGCATATGAAACTCGACCAGATGATTGCCGCCGCCTTCGATGTAGCGGGGCGGCTGTTCGGATTGAGCTTTGAAGAAGTCCAAAACACCAGCTGGCTGCATCCCGATGCGCGCATCTGGAAAGTATTTGACGCCGACAAGGCGCTGAAAGCGCTGTTCATCGGTGATTATTTTGCGCGCCCCTCCAAGCGTTCCGGTGCATGGATGAGCGCCATCCAAAGCCAGTCAACACTGCTCGGCAAGCTGCCGATGATCACCAATACGATGAATTTCGCCAAGCCGCCCAAAGGCCAGGACGCTTTTTTGTCGTTTGATGATGCGCGCACGCTGTTTCACGAATTTGGCCACGCGCTGCACGGCATGTTGTCCGATGTGACCTATCCGTCCGTCGCTGGCACAGCCGTCAGCCGCGACTTTGTTGAGCTGCCATCGCAGCTTTACGAGCATTGGCTAACCGTGCCGCAGGTGCTCAACACCTTTGCGCTGCATGCTGAGACCGGAAAGCCCATGCCGCAGGAACTGCTTGATAAGGTGCTGGCGGCCCAAACCTTCAATGCGGGTTTCCAAACGGTCGAATACACCGCCTGTGCGCTGCTCGATATGGCGTTTCATGAGACAGCCGTCGCACCGGATGACCCAAGCGACTATGAGACCAGCTATCTCGATGCGCGCGCGATGCCCGACGCCATCGCCATGCGCCACCGCCCGCCGCATTTCCTGCACATCTTTGCCGGGGAAGGCTACGCGGCAGGCTATTACGCCTATATGTGGTCGGAAGTGCTGGATGCGGACGCATTCAAGGCGTTTGAGGAAACAGGCGACCCGTTTGATCCGGCAACCGCGCAAAAGCTGAAAGACAATATCTATGCCGCAGGCGGCAAGCGTGAGCCGGAAGACGCCTATCTAGCCTTCCGTGGCAAATTACCAACACCTGATGCCATGCTGGAAGGCCGCGGGCTGGTTTAAGCGACTGGTATAAAAGTCACAGCGAAGCCTCTGCGCGCGGCAGGGGCTTTCGCATTGCAGCAAAGTCCTGTATGAGCGCGTCAACTTGAAAATTGGCGTGTGCACATCTTTGCGCCCTTCAACCTATCCGAGATACAAAATGACACTCCGCAATATCGCGATTATCGCGCACGTTGACCATGGCAAAACGACTTTGGTTGACGAGCTTCTCAAACAATCCGGCAACTATCGTGAGAACGAACAGGTGCAGGAACGCGCCATGGATTCGGGCGATATCGAGAAGGAGCGCGGCATCACCATTCTCGCCAAAGCAACCTCGGTTGACTGGCATGGCACCCGCATCAACATCGTCGACACACCTGGCCACGCCGATTTCGGCGGCGAAGTGGAGCGTATCCTGTCAATGGTGGACGGCGCCATCGTCTTGGTGGATGCTGCTGAGGGCCCCATGCCCCAGACCAAATTCGTGGTTGGTAAAGCGCTGAAAGTCGGCCTCAAGCCGATCGTCGCGATCAACAAAATCGACCGTCCCGATGGCCGTCCTGATGAAGTGATCGACGAAGTGTTTGACCTGTTTGCCGCGCTGGACGCGACCGACGAGCAGCTAGATTTCCCAATTCTGTACGGCTCTGGCCGCAATGGCTGGATGGCCGACACGCCTGAAAAGCCCGGAGATGCGTCACTCGCACCCTTGTTTGAGCTGGTTCTGAAACACGTACCGGAACCAACTGTCGATAACGGTCCGTTCTCGATGATCGGCACGCTGCTGGAAGCCGACCCCTATTTGGGCCGTATTATTACCGGGCGCATTGCATCAGGCTCGGTCAAGCCGAACCAAAGCGTCAAAGTGCTCAACCAGGACGGCCAAACGATTGAGACAGGCCGCGTGTCAAAAATTCTCGCTTTCCGTGGTTTGGAGCGCCAGGCGCTGGACGAAGGAAAAGCCGGCGACATCGTCGCGATTGCGGGTCTGACCAAAGGCACTGTTGCCGACACATTCTGTGATCCTGCCGTGACTGTGCCGCTGAAAGCCCAGCCGATTGACCCGCCCACCGTCACCATGAGCTTTATCGTCAATGACAGCCCGCTGGCCGGTACCGAAGGTGACAAGGTCACCAGCCGCGTTATCCGCGACCGCCTGATGAAGGAGGCCGAGGGCAATGTCGCGCTGAAAATCGAAGATTCGGCTGAAAAAGATTCGTTCTTTGTGTCCGGTCGTGGCGAACTGCAATTGGCGGTATTGATTGAAACCATGCGCCGCGAAGGCTTTGAATTGTCGATATCGCGCCCGCGCGTCGTCATGCAAAAAGATGAAAACGGCCAAATGCTGGAGCCAGTCGAAGAGGTCGTTATCGACGTTGATGACGAGCATTCCGGTATCGTCGTCCAAAAGATGCAGGAACGCAAAGCCGAGATGAAAGAGCTGCGCCCATCGGGTGGCACGCGCGTGCGTCTGGTTTTCCACGCACCCACACGCGGCCTGATCGGCTATCAGTCTGAACTGATGACCGACACCAAAGGCACAGCCATCATGAACCGGCTGTTCCACGCCTATGAGCCCTATAAAGGCACGATCAAAGAGCGTTCAGCCGGCGTGCTGATTTCCATGGACCAGGGCGAAGCGGTGGCCTATGCGCTTTTCAACCTGGAAGACCGCGGTCCGATGGTCATCGATCCGGGCACCAAGGTTTATCAGGGCATGATCATCGGCATTCACACCCGCGACAACGATCTGGAAGTGAACGTGCTGAAGGGCAAAAAGCTGACAAACATGCGCGCATCCGGCAAGGATGAGGCCGTCAAGCTGACACCGCCGGTGAAAATGACGCTCGAAAAAGCGCTGTCGTGGATCCAGAATGACGAATTGGTGGAAGTCACACCGAAGTCCATTCGTCTGCGCAAGCTCTATCTTGACCCGCATGAGCGCAAGCGTTTCGAAAAGTCGAAAATGGCGCTCGCAAGCTAAAACAATTCCGGTTGAGGTTGGATCACTCAAAGCTTCAGCAAACGCATTTGAGCGCAGCGAATGCTTATTCAACCCCAACCGGAATTGCCCTAACACATCGTTTCATGGCGCGCGCCACGTTCATGTGAATTTGGCGGTGCCAGACCGATTGTTAACTTGCCCCTTTGATTCTCATAGCGCTATGATGCGGTATGAGTTTGTTAACCATTGACATACGCGCTGCCCAGCGCAGCGATGTAGCGGCGCTTTCAGCGGTGCATTATGCATCGTGGCAGCACGCCTATGGCGGCCTCATTCCCTACAAAAGCCTGCAAGCCATGGTCAATCGTCGCGATCACGGCTGGTGGGCGCGCGCTATTGACCGTGGCACCTCCATTTCCGTCATCGATATGGGCGACACGATTTGTGGCTATGCGACGATGGGCCTGAACCGCGCGCCAACATTGCCGCAAGACGGCGAGATCTACGAATTATATCTATTGCCGGAATATCAAGGCATCGGCTTGGGCCGCAGGCTGTTCAACGCCGCCCGCCAAACCCTGCAATCCCATGGCTGCAAGGGCCTTGTTGTGTGGGCGCTGGAAGATAATGAGCCGGCAAACCAGTTTTACAACGCGCTCGATGGCAGAGATGTCGCCCAGGGCTATGAGAGCTTTGACGGCAAAGCGATGCGCAAAATCGCCTATATCTGGCCCTGATCCAGCCAGTCAGGGCCCGAAGCTGCGCACCGGAACCGGTGTCAGAAAGCCCTGCTCCCCATGAAATTCCGGCTCATCGACGCGGCACTGAAAGTCCATCGTTAGTGTGTCGGCAATTTCGCGCGCCAGTTCATTGGCGTTTTCATTGGCGCGTGCATCGACATAACCAACGATGCACGCCTCGCCCACACCCGGTTGGCCGACCTTTGAAATAACCAGTACATTGCCATTATCGCTCTCATCGCCTTCGCCGCCCGTGCCAAAATCGATTGACCAGCGCAAAATGGTGGCAAAAGGCACCCCGTCTGTCAGCCGCCACTCCACATTCCCATTGATAGAGTTAAACGACTGGAAGCTTTCCCAAGCCCCTTCCGGGTACCACGTGCCGACATGGCCGAAAAATACCGATGTGCGCAAATCAGACTCCGCCACCAGCACGCCATAGCCGGAATAACCCGCGCACTGGAATACCCCGCCCAGCGGATCGGTCGCTATCGGCGCACACGGCCCATCGAAAGACAAATCCGTATACTGGCTCGTGATACTACTCTCCGACGCCTCCTGCGCGTATGCCTGGGCAGAAATCAGCGTAAAAAGCGCAGCGATTAGACGAATGGCCATAATTTTCTTTCTCCAAAGCCTGCCAATGACACCATAATAGTAACCATTGGCTGGCAGTTTGCACGACAAATGAAACCTTGTCTTGGCCTTAAGGTGCCTTGCGGGGCGCTCGGTCATTGAATAAGCATCGCGAAAAAGGGAGTGCACTATGCGCATTGATGCCATTTCCATCGGTGAGAACCCACCTGAGGATATCAACGTTATTATTGAAGTGCCGCTAGGCGGCCATCCGATCAAATATGAGATGGACAAAGAGGCCGGCACTCTGGTCGTTGACCGCTTTCTCTACACACCGATGTCTTATCCGGGCAACTACGGCTTCGTGCCGCACACATTGTCAGAAGATGGTGACCCGATCGATGTTCTGGTCTGCAACACGCGCCCGCTGATTGCCGGCTGCGTCATCAATGTGCGCCCCATCGGCGTGATGTTGATGGAGGACAATTCGGGCCAGGATGAGAAAATCATCGGCGTACCATCTGCCCACCTGACCAAGCGCTACGACAATGTGCACGACTATTCCGACATGCCGGAAATCACCCTGCAACAGATCGAGCATTTCTTCGAGCACTACAAAGATCTTGAGCCCGGCAAATGGGTGAAACTTGGCGGCTGGCAAGGCAAAGACAAAGCCAAGCAGTTCATCATGGAAGCGATTGAACGCGCTAAAAAATAAGCGCTTCAAACCCTGACTACAAAAAAGCGGGCCGCATCAGCGACCCGCTTTTTTATTTGGTCCGGTCTGCGCACCCTCAGACGATGGCAGGTGCCAGCACATTGACGATCAATTGCTGCACAAAATAGATTATCACAAACAGAACGATCGGTGAGATGTCGATGCCCCCAAGATTGGGCAACAACCGGCGGATGGGTGCCAGGACAGGTTCAGTGGCGGCATACAAAAAGCGCCCGATCATGCCGACAAACTGGTTTGAATTGTTGATCACATTGAACGCGAATAGCCACGAATAGATGATCATCGCGATGACAATCCATTGATAGATACCAATCGCGTACAGCAATGTTTGAACGATAGTCAGGCCCACAGCATTCTCCTCGGCAGTTTCCCCTGACATAGGCATCACGACTGCTTTGAGCAAGCGCAAACAGAGCACTTGGCCCGTCACCTAAAAAAGCCTATCGCAAAGCATGAGCCAGCTTGACCCGACGACCGGAGCGGATTCGCGCTTTATCGCTTTTTCCCACAGTGCCTATACCAAATATTGGACGGCGCGTTTTTTGGCGACTTTTGCCACCCAAATTGTCGCTGTCGCGGTGGGTTGGCAGATTTATGCGCTGACCCGCAATCCCGCTGATTTGGGTATTATCGGTCTGGTGCAGTTTTTACCGCTGCTGATTTTGGTGTTTGTCACCGGCTCGGTGGCGGACCGCTATGGTAGGCGCACGGTGATGGCCTGGGCCATCGCCGCCGAACTCGTGTGCGGTTGCGCTATTTTGTGGTTTTCCATCGACGGGCTGACATCGCCGCTGCCGGTCTTTGTGGCACTCACCGGCTTTGGCATTGCGCGGGCATTTTTCGTGCCCGCCTCGCAATCGCTGGTGGTCAATCTTGTGCCGCGGCAGCACTTTCCCAACGCGGTGGCGTGGAACTCGTCGGCTTGGCAAATCGCGTCCATCGCAGGGCCGGTTGCCGGTGGTCTGCTCTATGGGTTGGGCGCCAATATTGCCTATGGCACGGCGGTAGTATTTTTTGTCGCCGCACTCATTCTGGTGCTTTTGATCCCCAAGCCGGGCCGCAAGCGTGATGTTCAGAAGGTTGATTTTCGCTCGGTGTTCGAAGGGCTGCGCTACATCCGCCGCCAGAAGGTAGTCCTAGGCGCGATCTCGCTGGATCTGTTTGCCGTGCTTTCGGGCGGCGTGGTAGCGCTGTTGCCCGTCTTTGCATCCGACGTTTTGGAACTCGGCCCCTGGGGCTTGGGCCTGCTGCGTGCCGCGCCGGGCATCGGCGCTGTCATGGTCGCTGTGTGGCTGGCGGCATCGCCGGTGCGCGACCATGCCGGGCGCATCATGTTCATCTGTGTCGGTCTGTTTGGGTTCTTCACTGTGTTGTTCGGCGTATCAACCACCGCCTGGGTGTCCATCATCTGCCTGGGTCTGATCGGTGCCGCCGACATGGTGAGTGTCTATATCCGCGAAACCCTGCTGCAATTGTGGACGCCGGATGATGTGCGTGGCCGCGTCAACGCCGTCAATATGGTGTTTCTGGGCGCGTCCAATGAGTTGGGCGAGTTTCGCGCGGGCTTCATGGCGGCGTGGATCGGCGTGGTTCCTGCGGCCGTGTTCGGCGGCGTCAGCGCCATGGTGATTGCCGGTGTCTGGGCTTACGCATTCCCGCAATTGCGCAACATACGCCATCTCGACCGTGGCCCGGACCAAGAAGCCGGTCTTTAAGCGGCGTCAAAGACCAGATCGAGAAACGCTTTCAGCCATTGCCGCAGCGGTGGATCATAGACCATCCGCCCGTCCAGATGATGTTTTCCAATTTGCGCATCGGGCAAATCGAAACGGTGCGCACCGCGTACAGCCCAACGCTGCATCATCACCTGCGTCAGTTCCGCGTGAAACTGTATACCCCAGGCGTTGTTGCCATAGCGGAAAGCCTGATTTGGATAGGTTTTGGATTGCGCGAGCCGCACACAGCCTGCCGGTAAATCAAACCCCTCGCGGTGGAACTGATAGACCATGTCCGGCCAGTCCATCAGCGCTTTACCTTCGGGCGTCGCCTGCATCGGATACCAGCCAATTTCGACACGGCCATCGTCGCGCTCCGCTACTGTGCCGCCGAGGTGATTGACAAGCAACTGCGCACCCAAACAAATGCCAATAAATGGCTTTTCCTCTGCAAGCGGCACCGCCAGCCAATCGGTTTCGCGCTTGACGTAGTCGTCGGGATCATTGGCACTCATCGGCCCGCCAAAGACGACCGCACCCGCATGCGCTGCCAAAGTGTCGGGCAAAGCATCCCCCAGCACGGGCCGCCTTATATCAAGGGCGTGCCCGCGCGCCTGCAGCATCTGGCCAACGCGACCGGGCGATGAAGTCTCCTGATGCAGAACAATCAAGACCGGCTGTTTTTCGGTGGCTGAAAAATTGCTCATGGCGTGCTTTTGCCTGTGAAGGTTTAAAGCCCTGTAATCAGGACCTAGTCATCATCATTGTCGGCTGCGTTGACGCGCTCTTGCACCCGCTGTCGCATCAACACACGGTCGCGTCCGCTGACGCCAAGCAGCTCAGACACCCGCCAAACCACATTGTCTTCCAACTCATGGCGCACTCCGTCGGCGTACACCATCTCCCACAGGATTTCGACAAAGCTGACACATTGCTCACGGCTGAGATGACGCATCAGGATGGACGTAAAACGGTAAAGATCCACCGCCTCATCATCAGCGCGCTTGGCTGCATCAATCAGCCTTTGCATCTCTTTACGGTCCAACGCGTATTCATCGCGCATCACCGTTTCAAATCGTGCACGCTCCACATCACGCACCACGCCATCGGCTTGGATGACATGATACATCAACGCGCCCGCCGCGACGCGCGGATCATCGCCGGAAAAGCCGGTCGTGCCATCAGTTGTGTCAACGCCGGTAATGCCGGCAAGAAACTCTCTTACATTCTCAAGCATGTGACGATGCCCCTTTGATCACAGCACTGTTGTTGACCGCTCAAAACAGACGGAACCGGCTGGGTTTTTCCGCAGCCTCCGGATCATCGGCAACACCGGGATCGTCGGGTAAGCGCGGTGTTACACCGGTTTCCTCCGCCTCATCGTCATCGGCTGATGCTACTGAAGAGTGCTGTTTGTCCGACGCCTTTGCTGAAACGTCATCCGCCGCTTTTTGTTCCGGTCCGGCTGCGGGGCTTGCCACAGTTTCCGCAACGGCCTCAACCGTCTCTTTGAATGTCTCGCTGGTGCCTTCAGCTGCTTGCTTGACTTCTGCAACGACGTCCGCTGGTTTGGCGGGTTGCGCCGCCGGTGCTGGTTTTTCTGCTTCAGCTTCTTTCACAGGCTCAGCGTCGATGACGCTGTCCGCAGTCTGTGTATTGGAGAGCGTTGCGGTGGCGCGGATGGTTGAGGCTGCCAAAAGAGCGTCTGCATCCCTTGCCGGTGAGGTGCCGGGCTGCATTGGGTCGAGATCGTTTTCCAGCAGCGGGCCGCCCAGGCGCTCGACAGGCACCTTCCATTCAAACGTGTCGATCTCCCCGGTAACCGGAGAAAACGGCGCCCAACGCTGGGAGACATAGCCGTCAGCGGTCCAGGCCGGATCGCGTGGCGCCCGCACGGCGCGTGCCAGCCATTCACGCATCTTGCCTTGGTCGCCGGTTTCAGCGTCCTCGATATCTGCCATCAACATGTAAGCGCTTTCGCGCGGCTCATTGCGCAACACCACTGCAACGGCCGTACGCGCTTGCTCAAACTCACCCGCTTCCAGTGCCATACGCGCAACAATCATGCTGGCTTCAATGGTGTTTGGTTTTAGTGCTTCCAGTTTTTGAGCGCGCTTGAACCGATCCAACGCGCTGTCACCGGGTCGGGCGTTGACATAGGCCAAAGCCACTTCCGGATGCGGCTGTTGACGCCAGCATGTTTCCAACACCTTGACCGCCTTGCGCATATCGTTGAGCCGCTGGGCGGCTTCCGCACACACAACCGCCGCAGGTGCAAATTCCGGGGCCAATTTATGCGCTTCCAGCGCCGCCGACTTGGCGCGGGCTGGCTCACCTTCAACAAGCTCCATCGCCATCGCTGTCAGCAATACCGCCCGCTTGCGGTTAGCATCCTCCTTGGAAATCTGCTTGCGGCTCTTTTGGCCGTCAACAAGCCGCAGCGCGCCTTCCCAATCACCGGACGCAGTTTTCAGGCTCACCGCAGCGCGGCCGGCCCAAGCCAATTCCGGCGCCAGTTCGGCGGCTTTTTCCGCATAATGCTTTTGCGCGTCACGGTCTTCGAGGCGCTGCGCTTCCATATACAGACCACGCAGGGCAAGGGAGCGGGTTTTGGGATCATCAAGCATTGCCTCGAATTGGCCGCGCGCCTTTTCATGGTCGCCTTCAAGCATGGTGGTCTGCGCATCCAGCAATTGCAGCAGTGGTTCTTTGTCTTGTGCCAACTTGCTGTGGGCGAGTTTCAGCATCTTGCGGGCCGACATCGGATCACCGGCACCGGCGGCGATAATGCCCGATGACAAGGCTTCATAGCCGCGGTCGCGTTTGCGCGCGCGGAAAAAGCGTTTGGCGCGCATCGGCGATGTCCACACCGCGCGCAGGATCCACCAAGTCACCATGATGGTCACCAGCACCGCCAATATCATGGCAACCGCGGTAATCAGATCAAGTGTGATCAGCTTACCCGCAACGGTAATTGATACCGAGCCGGGCATATCGGCCAACAGGGAAAAGCCGTAGCCCAGCGCGAAGACGAGTAGAACAAAAAACAGAATACGGATCATCTCGCTGCCCTCCTATTGGTCAGCCGACGGGGCTGTCGCCGCCATCGCTTGGGTAAGGACATCGTTGAGCAGGCTGTCGACATTTTGCCGGGCGCGCAATTGATCGGCAAACGCCGCCGAGGCAGCTTTGGCGCTGTCAGGCAGGCTCTCCCACTGTGCCAAGGCAGTGTCCAGATCATCGGCTTTCAGCGCCGCGTCGATGCGATTGGTTATCGCGGTGACGCTTTCGCCTTCGACTTCGTTCAAATCACGCACCTGCACGAGCGAACGCGCACTGTTCATCAAACGGTCGGCGATTGATGAGTCTTCGCCGATATTTTGCTGGCTGGCGACAATCGCATTGGCAACCGGCGCAAACTGCTCAACCAGTTGCGCCCGTGTTGGCACGCCTGCCGCTGCAAAGTCGCGCAAACTAGCCAATGCTTCCGCATCACCACCGGCAGACGCGAAGGTTTCCAATTCAGCCATGAAGGGCAGGCCACGGTCTGCGGCAGATTTCAAGCCCGATGCGGCGATGGCTCTAGCGACGGTATTGCCCGCGCCGGATTGTTCCAACCGTTCAGTATTGGCGGCCAATTGCTCTGTAAGCATGGACACCTGTTCGCCGGTCGCGGCCTGATTGTCGGTTAGCGTTGTGATGCCCTGCTGCAGTGTCGCGATCTCGCCGGTGACGCCTTCCAGGGTTTGACTGATGGCTGAAACATCGCTGCCCAAGACAGAAACCTGCTCGTTGATATCAGCACTCAATGTGCTGACCTGCTCATTGATCGTGTCCAAGGCAGGCTGAACAGCGGCCAGTGCCGCCGCCGGATCCAACGCGCCCGATCCGGCTTCACCGGCGCTCGCCTGCTGCGCGCTTTGCGCTTCAAGAGCCGAGAGGCGCGACGCAATTGCTTCCAGTCCGGCTCCTTCACCGGCTTGCCCGGATGAGACAGCCTGTTGCAGCGCGTCCAGGCGCTCAGAGACAGACGCCAATTCCGCCTGCACCGTTTCAGAAACGCCAGCACCAGCACCGCCTTCAGCGCCACCAGCGCGAACCGTTTCAAGCGCGTCTTGCAGGGCGGCAATTTGCGTTTCCAAAGGCGTCAAATCGACAGGCGGCGCTGCCTGCTCCACCGGTGCCTGGCCGCCACCGAATGAGGGCAACATGCCGGCGGATTGCAAACCGGCACCCCCGACCAAGGCCAACAAAGCACCGACCACGCCGCCGCCAATGGCAGACACACCGCGCTTTTGCACAATCGTGGTCGCGCCCGCCGCTGCGGCAGACGCGGCAACGGTCGGTTCGTCGGTGTTTGGCGCTTGGGATGCGCTTTCATCCGCAGGATCGGCATCATTTGAAGCCGCGTCATCTGTAGCAGCCGCAACCGTGTCGGTTGTAGCCGCGTCTGCCTTCAATGCTTCCATGGCCACAGGCTCAGCAGCAGGTTGGCTTTCGCCTTGCGATACCTGCTCGTCATTGGCTGCGTTCACAGCATCAGCAGGGATTTCATCTGTCGGGTTCTGTGGTGTTGCTTCCAGATCAATAGTTACTGGTTTGCGAGTGGTGCTTCGACCGCCCTGTTTGCCGCGTTGCGCCATACGCTAAGCTCCTTGGTTGATTGTCGTGTTTTCGTAGCACGCCCAAAAAGCAACAAAAGCCCAGCCATTGAAATTTACAAAGCCTTGCCGTCAGCGCAGGCTTGCAGCGCAGCAAGCATCCCGGCTTCAGTTGGCATTGCCGCAATGTGGATTTGATTGGTGCCCAGCGGTGCCAAGACATCTGCAACGCGTGGCGAAATCGCAATATAATGTGCATTTTCAATGTTTTGCGCTATACTGCCCGCATTCACCATCGAGACAAGCACCTGTGCGGAAAGCTGGGCGTAAACCAGGATGGCCCGTGGTGCAGCGGTCTCAAAAAAACTTGATTTGTCGTAAGTTAGTTGACTGACTTTTTTTGTATCATAGACCTCAACCAATACGGCTTTCCGGTTGAGCGCAGCGAGCGACTGCTCCAGTGTAGCGGTGCGCTGGAAACCGGTTATATAACCGATAGCATCGCCGTCTTCAGTTCGTTCCGCAATCAACGGCGCAAGTGATGATGCGTCACTGTCGCCGATGACAATTGTCAGAAAACCAAGCGCATGCACCGCATCTGCCGTCGCTTGCCCCACGGCAAAGACGGGCTTGGAAAGCAGCGCTTTTGCGGCATCGGATGGAAAAAACCGCGCACCATTGGCGCTCGTGAACACCAGCGCCGCACAGTCCGCCAGCGGTGAAACATCGGCACGCACACCGACAATTTCAGTCAGCGGCGCAACAAATGGTTCATATCCCAGTGCTTCAAGGCGCGCGGCTGTTTGGTCAGCGCCCGGTTGCGGGCGTGTTACCCACACATGGCACCGGCCTTGGCTCATGCCCAGCTTTCAAAAAACGCGCTTCCCGCCTTGGCGCGGATCGCGTCACCGGCCCGTTGACCAAGACCTTCCGCGTCACTCACCGGTCCGCTCATCTCAATGTCATGGGAGATCGACCCGTCCGGCGTCAGCACGGTGC
The DNA here is from genome assembly GCA_049682915.1 of Ahrensia sp. Taxonomy (GTDB): domain Bacteria; phylum Pseudomonadota; class Alphaproteobacteria; order Rhizobiales; family Rhizobiaceae; genus JBCDLI01. Next base: position 21,721 of record JBAUIL010000258.1, read on the forward strand.
CTTT
>JBAUIL010000259.1:0-1915 GCA_049682915.1 Ahrensia sp.
TTGTCATGAGCGCAAAGCGTGCATTGGTGACCGGCGGTACAGCAGGCCTTGGCCGTGCATTGTGTGATCAATTGGTGGCGCAGGGCTACACCGTCGTCAGCGCGGATTTGAAGGCTCCATCGCGCGATTGTGGTTTTGAACACATCGCCTGTGATCTGGCGCAACGCCACAGCGTCGATTTCTTGGCCGAGCAACTCGCCAAGCGGGAGCCGTTCGACCTCGTCATTTTCAATGCGGGCATTTCGGCGACAGGCCGCTTTGAAGACATTGCGCCGGAGGCCCATGTGCGCGTGCTCGCCGTCAATGCTGACGCGCCGCTGACCTTGTGTGCGGCGTTTCTCAAAAACAACACCATAAAGCGCGGGGGGCACATTGGTTTTGTGTCTTCACTCTCACATTTTACGGGCTACCCGGGCGCGGCAAGCTATGCCGCTGCCAAGGACACCCTGGCGGTCTATGCCAAGTCAGTGCGCAAGCCGTTCGCAAAAACGCGTAATATCTCGGTCACCTGCGCCTATCCCGGACCATTGAAAACAGAGCATGCCGCACGCCATGCGCCCAAAGATGCGAAAGCGGAAAAACGCCTTGAACCGGCGCAGGCGGCGCGCTTCATCCTGGCTGACACGCTGGCAGGCAAGGCCCGGAGTTTCCCCGGCACAGGCACCGCGCTTTTTGCGCTCTCTGGTCGCGCGGCACCGGGCCTGTTGACCCAAGCGATGCGCAAGATCATCTATGATAAGCTAGACCGCAAGGTGGAAGATTAGGTCCTGACCCTAAGCCGCAAAACGGCTGTCGAAAGGATAGCGCACCTGCTCGGTGACCGCGAGATGTGCATGGTCGGCATGGCGCGGATTGATCAGCCAGTTCCATGCATAGGGCATTACTACCGAGGGTACTTTCAAAAGGCAGGCCGATGATTGCGCACAAAATGCCCGCCAATAATCCTGCGTCATGATCGCATCATCACGCCAGCCATCAGCTAGCTTGGCTTCTGCGCGCGATACATGTTCAGGCACATGCACCCGCAACAATTGATAGTTTGTTGGCAGCAGGTTCAGATCGGCATTGACAAGAATTTCCAGCATCGACAGGGCAGGGTGCTCGCAACAATAAACGATCGGGTCTCCCTGATGGTTCCAGCGCTGGGCAGCAAGTAGACCGCCTCTTCCGCTCAAATCGCTATGGTTTGAGATGCGCCAGATATCCATCGTCAAGAAAACATGCCGTGCTCAACAGCATAGACAAGGCCCTCCACTTTATGCGCGCCGTTTTCAGACTCTAATAAATCCAACGGTACCAAACCGTTCAATGCGCGGTTGGGTGTGCGCAGCCACCGATGCGCCTTGTCCGCATCGCCGAACACCCGCACGGCTAGCGTCACGATGCGCTCCATGCGCACCACACGGTCGCTTTCGGGAATGGTCAGCAATTCGGCACTTTTTTTGCGGCGGTCCAGCGTGCGGCGCGGCGCGACGATTTTGTAAATTTCGGCGGGCGAAAAACCCAACTCAATCAAATGATCGGCGCGCTTTGCGGGAACCCGAAACTGCTCCAAATGGTCAGGCGCTGCAGACATGATGTTCTCCTTTAGCCATTTGCCCTCCAATATATGCGCATTTGGCCAAAATAGCAAAATTGCTTTTCAGATTCCAATGCGGCTGTTAAAGAACTGCCATGACTTGCCGCATCATCATTATGCGAATTATTTGCCCGGCCTGCCGCGATTAATCACGCGCAAGGCCGGGACATTGCGCTTGTTTTTCAGCGCCCCTTGTACCATTCCCCTGAAGATGAATTTCCGCGCCGCGATGGCGCTTTGACAGATGATTGCTAGCCATGACTGACGACACCAAAACCACCATCGATTATTCCAAAACCCTCAACCTGCCGCAGACTGATTTCCCGATGCGTGCGG
>JBAUIL010000260.1:0-25752 GCA_049682915.1 Ahrensia sp.
GACAAGACGCGTTTCTGGCCGGCATCGCGTACGCTTTGCAGTCCGGCACTGCGACCACTGGCCAAGTCATTGCCCGTCCGGGCGAAGTGCTTGTGGCTGTGGTCGGCGCGCATTTGACCGGCATGCCGCTTAACCATCAATTGACCAGCCGCAAGGCGCGCTTGGTCACCGAAACGACCACCGCGCCGGACTACGCTCTTTATGCGCTGGATGGCACCGTGCCACCCAAGCCGGGTTTGGCGCGTGTCAAGGATGGCACCGGGGCGGCCATCATCGTCGAAGTTTGGGCGATGCCAGAAGAGGCCTTCGGTTCGTTTGTCAACGAAATCCCCGAACCGCTCGGCATCGGAACAGTGCGGCTGATGGATAGTACACGGGTCAACGGATTTATTGCCGAAGGCATTGCGCTTGAAGCGGCCACCGACATTACACAGTTCGGCGGTTGGCGCGCCTACATCGCGTCAAAAAGCTAGGCGCTGTCGATCACGCTGGCGATAACGCTGACATGGGCCGCAACCACCTTCCAAGCGCCGTCAATCCTGGCCCATGTCTGCATCTGCCTGCCCAACCGGCCCGGCTGTGACGGACTTTCAAACAAGGTCGAAGCCGTCGCATAATCGGTGCCAAAGGTTGTGATCACGGTGCGCCGTAAAACGCGATTGGGGTCGGTTGAAGGGCCCAGTGCGCGGAAAGCGGCGATGGCCTCTGCGCCATATTGGTTTTCATTGACGCCGTAGCGGATTGTCTTGCTCGTGTTCCAGAACAAGCCGTCCAATGTCACTGTGTCATTGATCAAAAGTGCGGCCTCATAGGTGGCAAAGACTGCCTCCATTTCGGCAAGCGTCGCTGCGTCATTGATGATCACGACGTGGTCATCCGGTCGCGCAATTTGGCCAGAAACGGGATCGTTTCAAATTGATCTGCTTGGACGAAATCCCACGCCACCCCCTTTGGCCGCGGGTCCGTATTGCCGGTCGTAATCAACTCTTTTTCCGTCGCGACGAAATCAAGGGGTGAGTCATGCGGCATCATGAAGACCTGCTCATCATCCACCAGTTGCGAAGAATGAATGGTTGTCGCCATTGGGGTCGTCGCCGTGATGATGTTGAGTTCGCGGAAAATGCCGGTTTCCAGATCAGCAAAGCCTGCTCCCTTGCCAGTTCGGCCTCCCTCGCGGCTGACAGCGACAGAACCGACAATCGCAAAATCAATCGGCTCGACGTCAAAAAAGTCGATCCGCTCGCCATGCATCATGTAGCCTTCTGAAGTCGCGGCAAGTTCAAACGACACGCCTTTCCTTGTGAGTTCAGCCGGATCGATGCGCAGATAGGGAAACTCTTTTGTCAAATACGGCACCGGCGCATACAGCGTCTTGCCTTCATAGAGCGCTCGAAGCCTAAGCGGAATTTGCGGTGGATCGGGATTGCATTTGACCACCTTGGCCGCTTGCCATGCTTCGGTTTGCGCCAGGTGCCAAGCGGCTATGTCCGCTCCAACAAAGTTCGGGATATGGCTCCATGTTGGCCCCATGGCCTTGCCGCTTTGGCTCAGGCTCTCCCACACTTGGCTGCGCACAGCGTCTTTGTCGGTGTTGCGACCGGCCCATTTGCCTTGCTGGGTCATGCAGGCTCCTCCTGTGACGATATAAGGGACTGTTCGAGTGCCATCAGCGGCGCCGCCCATCCGACAATGCCGCCCTGAGCGGTGATCATTTCAATGGTTGCTGTTTTGAAATGCTCGAAATAACTCTCCGTCGCATCTGTAATCAGCAAGCATTCAAAACCCCGGTCATTGGCCTCACGCATCGATGTTTGCACACAGACTTCGGTGGTCACGCCTGCAAACACCAAATGGGTGATCCCTGCAGCTTGCAGTTTTTCCATCAAGCCTGTGTTCCAGAACATCCCTTTGCCCGGCTTGTCGATCACCCATTCGCCATCCATGGGCGCCAATTCCGGTACGATCTGATTGCCCGGTTCGCCGCGTACCAAAAGGCGCCCCATCGGACCCTCTTCTCCAATGCGCACCGCAGCGTCGCCACGGGCGACCTTTGACGGCGGGCAATCAGACATATCGGGCAGATGTGCTTCACGCGTGTGGATGACTGTCATGGCATGTGAGCGAAACAGCGTGAGCAGCTCGGCGACCGTCGGGATGATGGCTTCCAAGCGGCTGACATCATTGCCCAGCGCCTCGCCAAATCCACCGCGCTCAATGAAATCGCGCTGCATGTCGATAACGACCAGCGCAGTTTTGGAAGGTTCAAATGAGTATGGATAGGGCTCTGCAAGGACGGTTTTCATGCTGTGTGATGCCCCGCCATATAGGTGCCGATAGTCGCGCGGTCGGTTTCGCCAATTGGCGCTTGATAGGTCACCCTACCCTCGGACATCACAGCCACCCGGTCTGATAGCTCCAAAATTTCATCAAGATCCTCAGAGATAAGCAGGATGGCTGCGCCCTTGTTGCGCTGGTCCAGCAATTGCGCGCGAATTTCAGCAACCGATGCAAAATCAAGACCAAAGCAAGGATTGGCGACGATCAGCACATTGACGTCACCCGACAATTCACGCGCAAGGATGGCGCGTTGCACATTACCGCCGGACAGGTTCTCGATGGGCGTCTCGGTTGATGGTGTTTTGACGCGGTAGGTGTCAATCAAGGTGCGCGCGGTGTCGCGCATTGCAGGCGGCCTCAGCCACCATCCCATACCGGCCATGGGCGGCTTGTCAAAATTGCGAAACGCCATGTTCTCGGCAACACTCATGCGCTTGACGGCAGCATTTTTGAGCGGCTCTTCAGGCAAGCCAAACACTTTCAAATCCGCGTAGTCTCGGCGCGATGCATCAAATTGTTTGCCGCTCACTGTAATGCGCCCGTCGACGATCTCGCGTTGGCCCGCAAGCGCTTCCAATAGTTCGCTTTGGCCGTTGCCGGAAATGCCTGCGATGCCCACGATTTCGCCGCCGTTGATTTTCAAGCTGACGCGGTCGACGGCTGGTGCGCCGTCACTGTTGTGCACTGTCAAACCTGCTATTTCCAGCGTGGCAGCCGGCACAATGTCGGCTTTTCGGGCAGCCATCTTGCGCATCGTCGCGTCGCCAATCATCATGTGTGACATCTCTTTGACGGACAATTCACTGACTGCGCCCGCGCCCGCAAATTCACCGCGCCGCAGCACAGACACGCGGTCCGCAAAGGCGTTCACTTCGCGGAATTTATGCGTGATCATCAACACCGTGATTTCGCCGGCTTGGGCCATGCCATGTAGAAGCCCAAGAATTTCGTCCGCCTCACCAGGCGTCAGCACTGAAGTCGGCTCATCAAGAATCAGGAAATGCTGGTCCAAATAAAGCTGTTTGAGGATTTCGAGCTTCTGCTTTTCGCCTGCCGACAGATCGGCCACTTGCGTGTTCAGCGGCACACGAAACGGCGTACGCTCCATGAACTCTTCCAAGGCGCGCTTTTCGCGTTTCCAATTGATAATGGCTGGAGCGTCTGCGCGTGAGACGACCATGTTTTCGGCCGCCGTCATACAAGGCACTACGGTGAAGTGCTGGTAGACCATGCCGATGCCAACTGCTTGCGCGTCCGCCGGTGCCTTGATTGCAACTTCGTGATTATCGACCATAAGCTGGCCGCTGGTCGGCTCGTAAAAGCCCATGATACATTTGACGAGCGTGGATTTGCCAGCACCGTTCTCGCCGAGCAGCGCGTGGAACTCGCCCGCATTGACCTTGATGGACACATTGTTGAGCGCCACCAATGAGCCGAAACGCTTGGTCATGGAAACGGTTTCAATGCCAAACGCGCGACCCTTGGCGGGCAGTGCGGTCGCGTCCTTGACTGGTGCGGCAATGTTCATTTCAGGCCGCCGCTTTCATCGCGTCCACGACTTGTGCGCTTGTTGCCACGGCACCAAAAACACCGCCTTGCATTTTCACCATATCGATAGCCGCCAGATGGTTTTCATATTTTGTCGCCCCGCACGCATCTTCCACCAGCACGCACTCAAAGCCTCGATCGTTACCCTCACGCATCGTCGTGTGCACGCAGACATCAGTGGTGATGCCCGTCAGGATTAAGTTTCGGATGCCGCGTAGCCGCAGGATCATTTCAAGATCGGTTGCGCAGAATGAGCCTTTGCCCGGCTTGTCGATTATGACTTCGCCATCGATTGGCGCCAACTCATCGATGATCTCCCAACCTGCCTCGCCGCGCACCAAAATTTTGCCGCACGGGCCTGGATCACCTATGCCAGCGCCGATACGCTGTGAGCGCCAACGCTTGTTGGCAGGCAGATCGGCCAGGTCAGGCCGATGGCCCTCACGTGTGTGAATGACATGAAATCCACCGGCCCGCGCAGCACTCAAAAGCGATTTGATGGGTTCAATCGGCGCGCGCGTCAGTGACAAATCATACCCCATCGCATCGACATACCCGCCCTGCCCGCAAAAATCGGTCTGCATGTCGATGATGACCAGTGCGGTGTTGGCGGGCGTAAAATCACCGTCATAAGGCCATGGGTACGGATCGGCATCAATGACCGCGTCAGCGAGGGCTTTCAGTTCAGCAGACGCGCTCATTCGGCGGCCTCAACATGCTTTTCGCCATAGCGGCGTGTCGGTTTGTCAAAGCCGCATGATGTACCGTCGGTGTGGACGACTTCAGCCTCCCACGGCAATTGGTATTTACCAGCCACCATGTCGTGCATGAATGTATAAGGGCAATCCTGTGCGCCGCCGAGCACGGCCGTGTAGCCACGGTGGCCCAGCTGATAGATGTTATTTTCGACCGACCAATGCTTGCGCGCTTCGCGCACTAGATCAGGCCGCACTTCGGCGGTGATGATCTCGTCAGGCCGCCCTGACGTGCCATGAGCCAAAATCGATCCGTCAAAATTGACGATCATGCCCTCGCCCATCGAGTCAAATGTGCCATCTGATCCGCACATGCACACATTGGCGGTGACCATGAGATTGTGGAACGAATTGGCCTGATTGGTGAAGCGCCAGCTTTCGCGGATGGGCGCGGTGTAGCCCGCTGTGCGCAGCATGATCTCAGCGCCTTTGTAGGCGCATTCACGGGCCATTTCCGGAAACATACCATCATGGCAAATGATCAGCGACAGCTTGCAGCCCTTTGGTCCATCAATGACCGGAATGCCGAGATCACCGGGCTCCCATGGCTCGACCGGCACCCATGGATGCAGCTTGCGGTAATAGAGTTTTACCGCGCCATGATTGTCGATGATGATGCCCGTATTGTAGGGATTGCCATCCGGATTGTACTCCATGATGGAGAAGCAACCCCATATATCATTGTCGATACAGGCCTGTTTGAAAGCGTCAACTTCAGGCCCGTCCATCGACACCATGATCTCTGGATTGGTATCCATCGACAGGCCGTGCAATGCATATTCAGGAAAGACGACCAGATCCATGGTTGCCATGTTGCGGCGCGCCTTGGCGACCATCGAGACGATTTTATCGGTTTGTGCGGCAAGGTCTGTTTTTGTTTCCACGACCGGCAATTGTAGTTGCACGCAGCCGATAACGACCCCGTTTGGTGTTTTGTTCAATCCACCCAATGCATTCATAGCTTCAGTCTCCTGTGTTACTTCACGATGGAAAGTTCGCCCGGCGCTTCGCGTGATGCGTTCGGACCGGTTGCAGCAATCATGATGAAAAGCGTCAAGATGTATGGTGCCGCGTTGAAGATGTAGTAGCCCTCGCTGATGCCCACCGACTGCAGCGCCGGGCTTATGGCACCGGCGGCACCAAACAGCAGCGCCGCTAAAATACAGCGCAGCGGATTCCAGCGCGCGAAAATGACCAGCGCGACCGCCATCAAGCCTTGGCCCGATGATAGGCCCTCATTCCAACTGCCGGGGTAAGACAGCGACAGAAAAGCGCCACCAATGCCCGCAAGAAATCCGCCGGCAGCTGTCGCCAAAATACGCACCACAATCGGGTTGATGCCCATGGCGCGCGCCGATGGCTCGCTGTCACCCGTCATGCGCACAATGAGGCCGACACGGGTATTGGCAAAGGCCCACCAGATGACGAAGGCCAACAAGATGCCGACAAAAAACAGCGGATTGATTTGCAGCGCTTGCTCCAGCGCCGGGTTCGAAGCCCAACCACCCAAGGGAATATTTTCAAGCCGCGGCGCTGACGGTTGGATGTAAGGTTTGCCCAAAAAGAACGCGACGCCGATGCCAAATGACATCATGGCGATTCCAACAGCGATATCGTTGACGCGTTTGAGGCTGCAAATCGCGCCGTGCATCAGCCCCAGAAAAACACCGGACACACCGGCTGCGAAGACACCAAGCCATGGAGAGCCGGTATGAAACGAAACGGCGTAGGCCACCATTGCGCCGAGCACGAGATTGCCTTCCAAGCCAAGATTAATGCGGCCGGATTTCTCGGTTATGGTTTCGCCGAGTGCGACAAAGATAAAGGGGGTGGAGACCCGGATTGCGCCGCCGAGCATGGCAATCAAAATGGTGGTGATTTCCGCGCCGGTCATGTGCGGTCCGCCTCTGTTTTCTGACGAAAGATCGCAAAGCGGCCGTAAAGCGTTTCGCTTGCCAGCAGCACAACGAAGATGATGCCTTGCAACACCAGCGCGGTGGCATCCGGCATGTCCATGCGGCGCTGGATGAGACCGCCCGATGCTTCAATGGCACCAAAAAGGATCGCCACTGGCACCACCATGATGGGGTTTTGGCGCGCCAGAAACGCAACGAGAATGCCGGTAAAGCCATAGCCTGCCACAAGCGATGCATTGGCTTGGCCGTGGATCGCTGCGACCTCGAAGTAGCCCGCAAGGCCCGCGCAAGCGCCAGCAATCGCGGCACAGGCGATAATCAATTTGCCGACGGGAAGCCCCTGGGCCAGCGCGGCGCGCGGATTGCCACCTGTAATGCGTGCGGCAAAACCAAATGTTGTGCGCGACATGAGAACTTGCAGCGCAATGGCAAGCACGATGCCGACGAGCAATCCCCAATGGACACTGGTGCCCGGAATGTCGCCCACCATATTGGCTTCACCGATAGGCAGGGTGGAAGGCTTATTTTGTGATGCCGGATCACGCAAAGCGCCTTCGACAAAGAAATTCATGATCGCAATAGCAATATAGGTGAGAAGAAGCGTCGAGATGGTTTCGTTGACGCCGCGGGCATGGCGCAGCCATCCTGCAATACTATTCCAGGCACCGCCCGCAGCCATGGATGCAAATACCATAATGAGCATTGTCAACACGGGTGGCGCTTCACTGGTGACCAGCGGAATAGCGACTGCCGCAGCCGCAAAGCCACCCATTACAAGCGCACCTTCCGCGCCGATCATCACGAGACCGATGCGAGCGGGAATAGCGAATGCCAACCCGGTCAGCACCAAGGGTGCGGCGCGCTGCATCGTGTTTTGCAGCGAAAATGATGTTCCAAATCCCCCGCGCCAAACCAGTTGAAAATACTCAACGGGGCTCTTGCCCAGCGTGAGCAAAAAAATGGAGAAGACGAAAGCGGAAAACAGCAGTGCCGCGAGCGGCAGCATCCATGCTTCCATACGTGACAACATCAAGCTACTGCCAAAAAAGGGCGCACTAGACGGCGAAGGTGTATCCACTTGAGCCATAACTATCCTGTCGGATTAGACCCAAGGCACGTGTGCGTGCCTTGGGCTTTATCATGTCGCAAAGTTTAGGTGGTGGAGCCGATCACGCCTTCCAGCAGGTAGCTCATGCCATCAAGCTCAGGATCGTAATTGTCTTTTGATCCTTCGATAACGAGGTTGCCCTGATTGTCATTGAGCGGCCCCACATAGATTGGATTACCGGCCTTCAGGCCGGCAATTGCCGCCTCAGCAGCCGCAATGGCTTCCGGTGTCGCGCCCGCGCCGAACGCCGTGTTTTGCACCATGTCGTTATGGTAGCCGCCAACAACGACATTTGGCAGCTCTTCGCCTTTTGCCAACAGGTCCGCATAGAGCGAATAGATCGTTTCCCACTTGTATTCCGCGCCGGTAATAAAACCGTTTGGTGCAAGCGGTGCCTGCGACGCATTGTGGCCGCATGATTTGATGCCGCGACCTTCCGCGGTTTCGATGACAACTTTCGGACCATCGACGTGACAGGTCAACACATCACAGCCTGCATCAATCAGCGCATTGGAAGCTTCCGCTTCACGTACCGGCAACGACCATTCGCCGGTGAAGATCACCTGCACTTCGACCGCAGGGTTGACAGACCGGGCGCCCAACAGGACCGAGTTGATGTTGGACAGAACAGTCGGGATTGGCTTGGCGGCCACGAAACCAATTTTATTGGTTGTCGTTGACAGGCCTGCTGCAACACCATTCACATAGTGCGCTTGATTGAGGTAGCAGAAATAGCTGCCCGCGTTCTTCGGATCGGTTGCTTCATTCCACAGTGGTGCGGCATGGCGGAACTGAACGTTGGGATACTTCTTGGCGAGATCGACGACAAACGGGCTGTAGTATCCAAACGATGTCGCGAGGATCAGATTGGCACCATCGAGGTTGATCATCGATTCCATAGATTGCGCCACCGCATCGGTTTCGGGCACGTTCTCTTCTTCGATCACCGACACATTGTCGACGCCTTTGAGGATTTCCATCGCCACAGCGTGCGCTTGGTTCCACCCAAAGTCATCGCGCGGGCCGACATAGACAGCGCCAAGCGTAACATCAGCTGCACTTGCTGCACCGGTAAAGCCCAGAGGCAGCGCCGCACCGGCGAAACCGGCTGCACCTGCCTTGATGAGTGTCCGGCGGGAAATAGAAAAATCAGACATGGTCATACTCCTGTTTGCAACGGGTAAGCACCACACCCCTGCGCGCCGGTGCCCCTCGCCAAGCACAATGCAATTGACGTGCCACATGGAGCAGTCGCGAAATGCGCGTATTTTCACGCAAAAAACACTGAAAAAGGGGCGCGTTGATGCGATCGTGACAGATTATGATCAAATCATAGGCAAATTCACTTACGTGCCTAAGCTTTAGGCGCGATGTCTACTCGCTTTAGGAGAGACCGCTCGCCTTATATGTGGGGTCGAGCTTGCTGGTTAGATAATCATCGCCGCGGATAGCCGGATATTGACCTGGGTTCTTATCGTTTATGCATGTCGGTAATGTTTCGATGATGGCATCAGGATTGGGATCTAGGAAAAACGCCACCGAATAGCGCTCTTGTCCTCGGGGGCTGACCACGCGGTGCGGTGTAGAAACATAGACATCGTTGGTCCAACGCATCAGACAATCGCCAATATTGACGACAAAGGCACCGGGCACATGCGGCGCAGCAATCCAAGCGCCACTGCGCGTGCGCACCTCAAGCCCGCCTACACCATCCGTCATCAGCAGTGTGATATTGCCATAATCTGTATGTTCGCCCGCGCCGAGCTGCCCGTCCTCGGTGGCATCGGGGCGTAGCGGATAATGCAGCAGACGCAGTGTTGCCAGCGGCTTGTCCAGCTTGTCGTCAAAATAATCGGGCGCAAGACCAAGATCGTAGCTGAACCCCTTATGCATCACGCGGCCAATCTCCCAGACCCGGTTAAAGTAGCTCAGCATCACAGTGCGGAACTCGGGCAGCGCCGCCGGCCACAAATTAGGCGCGCGAAACTTCCGACCGGCCAACAATTCGGGATCGTTGGCGGCTAATTCCAGACCGATATTGTAGGCCTCTTTGAGGTCTTGCGGCTTGGTCGGGTCCAGCGCCTCGCCGAGCATTGGCACATAGCCTCGATTGCCCGTTTGCGCTGAAAATAGAACCTCCCGCTTGTCGGCATCGGGCAGCGCAAAGAACGTAGCCGAAGCGTCAAAGACGGCTTGCATTTCGGTCTCGTCCAACCCGTGGCCTGTCACATACATAAAGCCGATATCGCGACAGACCTTTCCCATCGCCTCCGCCGTCCTGGCAATGGCTGCCTGATCGTCACCAAACAAAGGTGCGATGTCGATCATGGGTAGAATTGACGTGGGCATGGCAGCGCTCCTTTACGAAAATGCTCTGGCCGCGTTGGAATGATCGCGGATCAACTGGCCAACGTCGAGCCCGGGAATGATGCCGTCGATGACGCGCCATTGGCCAGCCACCATGACGCGGTCCGCACGACTTGCGCCACAATGAACGAGCGCGGCAATCGGGTCATGGTTGCCCGAAAAACGCATTTCATCCAACTTAAATAATGCGAGATCAGCCTGCTTGCCGACGGCGATTTTGCCGATGTCATCGCGGTTCAGGCAGCGCGCGGACCCTTCGGTGGCCCAACGCAACACATCGCGGTGGGTGACGCGGTCCGCCGCTTCATAACCAAGCCGGTTGACCATCAGCGCATGGCGCACTTCTTCCATCAAATTGGAGCTGTCATTGGACGCTGATCCGTCAACGCCAAGCCCTACCGGCGAGCCCGCTGCTTCGAGGTCAAGCGTCTTGCAAAAACCGGATGCGAGCACGGCATTGGATGTGGGGCAATGGCAAACACCCACGCCATGCTTGCCCAGCTTGGAGCAATCTTCGCTGGTGAAATGGATACCATGGGCAAGCCATGTCCGTGGCTGCAACCAATTGCAATCCTCCAGCCAGTCGACCGGGCGGTAGCCAAAGGTCGCAAGGCAATAGGCTTCCTCGTCCTTGGTTTCGGCCAAGTGCGTATGCATGGCGCAATTGTGCTGTTCAGCCAGCGCTGCACTTTCCCGCATCACATTGATGGACACGTTAAACGGCGCGCAAGGGGCAAGAGCGATCTGGATCATCGCGCCATCAGACGCATCATGATACTTTGATAATACACGCTCGCTGTCTGCCAGCACCGTGTCATCATCCTGGACGATCCGATCGCTGGGGATGGCCCCATCTTTTTGCGACAAAGTCAGCGACCCGCGCGTTACGGTTGCGCGAATGCCCAAGGCGATGGCCTCTTGCACCTCAATGTCGGTCGCATCCTCCAACCCCTCATAGACCATATAATTGTGATCCATCGCGGTGGTGCAGCCCGACAGCAGCAGTTCCGCATAGGCAAGCTTTGCAGCAACGCGGAACATGTCTCGGTTGAGGTTGGCCCAGATCGGATAGAGCGCCTGCAGCCATGGAAACAGTTCCTTGTCACGCGCGGCCGGGTGCGCGCGACACAGCGTCTGAAAAAAATGATGATGCGTGTTTATCAGGCCCGGGATAATGACGTGTTCGGAGGCATCAAAAACCTCATAACCGGGCGTCTTCGGCAATTGGCCCGACGGTACCAACTCAACGATCCGACTGCCCTCAATAACGAGGCCGCCACCGGCATTCTCGGCCAAAATTGCCAACGGTTTTTTGATCCAGATTGCCATCGTTTGTCTCCAGCTCCATTTCTTTGATGCTCGCTCGCACCGCACGAGAATATCAATCAGGCCTATATAGGCGCGCTGGCTCAATCACTCGCAAGCAAAAATCGCCAATGCAGACATCATCAGAATAGGAGTTGCGGTCCGGGCATCATTTTCCAGTGCTATCAATCGGGCTGAAAAATTCAAAGCGTTTAGACTAACCTAGCAAAACCCGGCTCATCTCACTTTATTCAGACAATAGCTCTCAGCTGTCGTTAATGCCGCTCTCAAAGTGGTTCGATGCCGCGACCATGAAATTGATTTTGAAAACGAGCCAACGGCAGTTGCGGCGAAAGCTGTCGCTCGATTGTGCATTAAAAATAATCACTGCTTAATTTTTCAACAATTTTTAGCTGAATACTGGCGTAGCTCATCCGGCAGGCTTGGCGCATTCACCGTTGCGGTACCGCAATTTGCTAAGGAAACTGCTGGTTTAGAGGTCCATAGGAGCAAATTGTCGCAGTTGGCACGTCATATGCTTTCCAAAAACTGTAACCAAACTGGAGAGCCTCCCATGTCTCAATTCCTCCGCCGCTCGGCGCTCGCTGGCGCAACCGCGCTCATTTCTTCGTGTCTTGTAACAACCGCCATCGCCTGTGATGACCCTGTCAAAGTAGGTGTGCTTCACTCCTTGTCCGGCACGATGGCGATTTCTGAAACGACACTCAAAGACACGATGGAAATGCTCATCGACATCCAGAACGAAAAAGGTGGCGTTCTCGGTTGTCAGATTGAAGCAGTTGTCGTTGATCCGGCTTCAGATTGGCCGCTGTTTGCTGAGAAAGCACGCGAGTTGCTGACAGTTTCAGAAGTGGACGTGATTTTCGGTTCATGGACATCGGTGTCTCGCAAGTCCGCCCTTCCTGTGCTGGAAGAGCTGAACGGCCTGATGTTCTACCCGGTTCAGTATGAGGGCGAAGAGTCGTCCAAAAACGTCTTCTACACCGGTGCGGCTCCGAACCAGCAAGCAATTCCGGCAACAGACTATTTCCTTGAAGAGCTTGGCGTCGAGAAATTTGCCCTGCTTGGAACAGACTACGTTTACCCGCGCACAACCAACAACATTCTTGAAAGCTACCTGAAGGACAAGGGCATTGCCGAAGAAGACATCTTCGTCAACTACACGCCTTTTGGTCATTCTGACTGGTCCAAGATTGTTGCTGACGTGGTTGCGCTCGGCGCAGACGGTAAGAAAGTTGGCGTCATCTCGACGATCAATGGCGACGCAAATATTGGCTTCTACAAGGAGCTCGCAGCTGCCGGCGTTTCTGCCGACGATATTCCGGTCATCGCTTTCTCTGTCGGTGAAGAAGAGCTCTCCGGTCTCGACACATCCGATCTTGTTGGCCATCTAGCAGCTTGGAACTACTTCCAGTCAGCAGATACAGAAGCAAATGCTGAATGGGTTGCAGCCTGGAAGGCACGCATGGGCGAAGACCGCGTGACAAACGATCCAATGGAAGCGCATTTCATTGGCTTCAATATGTGGGTCGCGGCCGTGGAAGCAGCGGGCACCACCGATGTCGATGCTGTCCGCACAGCCATGTATGGCCAGGAATTCCCCAACTTGACTGGCGGAACTGCGGTTATGCTGCCAAACCACCACCTGTCCAAGCCAGTTCTCATCGGTGAAATTCAGGCCGATGGCCAGTTTGATATCATCTCACAGACAGAGCCGGTGCCGGGTGACGCATGGACAGACTTCTTGCCGGAGTCAGCCGTTCTGACATCCGATTGGAAAGAACTCGGATGTGGCATGTACAATACCGAGACATCCACCTGCGTCCAAATCTTGTCCAACTATTGATCCCCGATCAACCTGACCCCATTGAAGCGCGCTTTCGGGCGCGCTTCAGACTTGCCTCTGACCTATGCTGGTGTCTTTCATGCGCCTCGTGACCGCACTGTTTGCTGTGTGCCTAACTATCACTGCATTGATGACGTCTGCTTTCGCACAGACGCCAACATTGCAATCAGTTCTTCAGGAGAACGCCTCCGATATTGAGCGTCCATCCCGCACAACGGTGGCTGAGGTCATCGACCAATTGTTACAATCCGGCGCACCGGAAGTCGTGCCCTTTCTTGTCCGGTGGAGTGCGGGTGAAGTCTGGTACAATGAAGCTGAAAACATCTTTTACTTCGGCCCGAACGGCCGCGGTGACATTGAGGTTACCGACATTGATACCGGTGAAGTTGTTGGTACGTTTTCGTCGCGTGATCTGACACAAATTCGTCCGAATTCCGGTGTGCGCGGCGTCATTTCAACAGCATTGGTTCAGTTTCAACTGTCTGATCCCAACATCGCAAACCGACGCTCCGCCCTCGATTCAATCGCCCGCGATCCGGAAGCCTCTCAGCTCGAGCCGCTAAGGGCATCAATTGCCGGAGAAACCGACGCAGAACTAACAGCGCTCAAGGAACGGCTTGAGCGCCTGCTTACCATCCGCTTTGGCGCGACTGATGAAGAGCGTGTCGCCGCTATCGAGGCATTTGGCGGTGATACGTCCATTGATGTGCGTGCAGCCCTCAACCCACTGCTGTCAACGCGCACCCGTGTTGCAACTGAGCTGCCAGCCGATCAAAACGTCGCGCGAACGCTGCGTGTTGGCGGCGATTTAAGTTCGCAGGACGCTTATGGTTTGTTGGTCGACGCGGACCTTGCACCGCCACCGATCGAAAACCAGGCGCGCGACAACGCAATCATCATGAACGCCGAAAACGGTATGGTAGAAGGGATCGCGCTTGCGAGCCTCAATTCCAATGAAGCGCGCAACGCCGCCTATATCGCGTTGGCGCAAGCCGGAAAAGCACCACCATTCATCAGCGACGAGACACGCGCACAATTGATTGACGATCACGTTTTCTTCGAGATTTATATCGAACCAAGCGCAGCCGTCACAACCGCAGCAGTTGCAACACTCAACAGCATAAACCGCGCGGTGGGCTTGCAGCAGACTGCAGACTTGGCACTCGATGCACTGTCGCTTGCTTCGATCTACTTCCTCGCAGCCATCGGCCTAGCCATCACGTTCGGTGTGATGGGCGTCATTAACATGGCGCATGGCGAGTTTATCATGATGGGTGCTTACACGGGCTATGTTGTGCAGCAATTCATCAGCGACAAAACGATTTCAATTCTGGTCGCATTGCCGCTTGCTTTCATCGTCACATTTGGTGCCGGTGTGGCAATGGAACGACTGGTCATCCGCCATCTCATGCACCGCCCGCTTGAGACGCTTCTTGCCACTTTCGGCATCTCTATTGCTCTTCAACAGTTGGCAAAAAACATATTTGGCACGCAGGCCCGTCCGCTTACAGCACCCGACTGGCTGAATGGCTCTCTCGTCTTCAACGACATCGTGTCGATTTCATTCATCCGAATTGCGATCTTCGTCCTTGCGGTCATCTTTTTCGTGCTGCTGCTGTTTATCCTCAATCGCACACGTCTCGGCCTTGAAGTGCGCGCCGTAACTCAGAACCCCAAAATGGCCGCGTCGATGGGCATAAATCCAGACAAGATCAATATGCTAACCTTCGGCCTCGGTTCGGGCATTGCTGGCATCGCTGGTGTTGCTATCGGTATATTTGCGCAAGTCACGTCCGAACTTGGCGCAAACTACATTGTTC
Organism: Ahrensia sp.; assembly: GCA_049682915.1. Lineage (GTDB taxonomy): Bacteria > Pseudomonadota > Alphaproteobacteria > Rhizobiales > Rhizobiaceae > JBCDLI01. The sequence goes on from JBAUIL010000260.1 coordinate 15,024, forward strand.
AGTCGTTTATGACTGTCGTGGTCGGCGGTGTGGGCAACATTTTCGGCACCCTCGCCGGAGCTGGAATGATCGGCTCGCTGCAAAAGGTGATTGAGTTCTTCAACCCGTCGAACACGCTTGCAGCACAAACCTACATGATCATCTTCATCATCATTTTCATTCAGTTCCGGCCAAAGGGCATTATCGCCCTTAAGGGCCGTGCGGCGGGAGACTGAGCCATGTCTGATTCCAGCCTCGACCGTGCGCTTGAACGCACATTTCTGATCAAGAACCCGTCGGTCATGATCTTCATTGCCGTGCTTGGAGTGATCACGATTGGCGCAACCTTCATGTCCGAGGGGTTTGGCATAGGCATTCTGTCAACGAGCTTCATCAAGACGCTCGGCAAGACGCTGTGCCTTTGCCTCATTGCGCTCGCGATGGACTTGGTATGGGGCTATTGTGGTATCCTCTCGCTCGGCCACTTCGCGTTCTTCGGGCTTGGCGGCTACATGATTGGCATGTGGCTGATGTATGAGCGCACCAAAGACATCGTCATCAATTCACTTGCCGGACAACCACTTCCAGCTACACCACAGGAAATTCGCGACGGTATCGGGACCCAGATTTTCGGCGTGGTGGGTGGCTCAGAGATCCCGACGCTTTGGTACTTCGCCGACAGCCTTTTCGCACAGTTGGCGTTTATCGTGCTGGTGCCGGGTTTGCTTGCATTGGTCTTTGGCTGGCTCGCTTTCCGCTCCCGCGTCACGGGGGTTTATCTTTCCATCCTTACCCAAGCAATGACCCTGGCGCTGTCGTTGTATCTCTTTCAAAACGACAGTGGTCTGCGCGGAAACAATGGCTTGTCCGGACTGCAAAATATTCCGGGCCTCGATGCGGTTGGGCAAGATACGCTTTCGGTCTGGTTCTTGTGGGCGTCGGCCGCAGCGCTTGGCATCGGTTATATATTCGCGGCTTGGATGGTGTCGGGCAAGTTCGGCAATGTCATCCGCGGCATCCGGGACGATGAGGTACGCGTGCGTTTCCTCGGCTATCCGGTTGAGGGCTACAAGCTGTTCGTGTTTACGGTAAGCGCGGTCATCGCCGGCATTGCAGGCGCGCTCTACTATCCGCAAGCCGGCATTATCAATCCGGCGGAAGTCGCGCCCATCGCATCTATTTACTTGGCCGTTTGGGTGGCGATTGGCGGGCGTGGGCGGCTCTATGGCGCGGTCATCGGTGCCGCGCTCGTGTCGCTACTCTCTTCAGCTTTCACGGGTGGGCAAGTGCCTGATATCAACCTCGGTTTCTACACGATCCAATGGGTCAACTGGTGGACTGTCCTATTGGGCTTCGGCTTCGTGCTTGTAACGCTTTATGCGCCCAAAGGAATTGGCGGCTTGGCTGATGTTTTCATCCGCAAGGAGCCGAAATCATGAGCGCACTTCTGGAAGTTTCGGGCGTCTCTGTCACCTTCGACGGCTTCAAGGCAATCAACAATCTTTCGTTTGAAATTGGAGACGCCGAACTGCGTGCAATCATCGGCCCAAACGGTGCAGGCAAGACCACATTTATGGACATTGTCACCGGTAAAACCCGCCCCGATGAAGGCAAGGTGGAGTGGGGCCGACCCGGACGAAATCTCCTGAAACAATCCGAAAGCCAAATCGCGCAGCTTGGCATTGGGCGGAAGTTTCAAAGGCCAACGGTTTTCGAAACGCAAACTGTGCGCGATAATCTGATGATGGCACTGAAGAAAGACCGCAATCCGTTTTCAGTCCTTGCTTTCAAGGCCTCCGGCGATGACAACGCAAAAGTCCGCGAACTGGCCACCGAGATCGGCCTTATCGATCAATTGGACCGCGTGTCCGGCGAATTGTCGCACGGGCAAAAGCAATGGCTCGAAATCGGAATGCTGCTGGCGCAAGACCCGAAACTGCTTCTCGTTGATGAACCCGCTGCCGGAATGACGCCGCAAGAACGCGCGCATACGACCGACCTTTTGAAACGTGCTGCCGAGACCCGTGCCGTCGTCGTGGTTGAACATGACATGGAATTTGTGCGCCGTCTCGACTGCAAGGTGACCGTGTTGCACGAAGGCTCTGTGCTTGCGGAAGGCACTATCGACCGCGTGACCAGCGATCCGCAAGTTATCGAAGTCTATCTGGGGCGCTGAAAAATCATGCTTGAAATCGAGAACCTCTGCCTGCACTACAAGCAAAGCCAAATCCTCTACGACATCAACATGCGCGCCGATCTCGGCAAAGTCACGTGTGTCATGGGCACCAATGGTGTCGGCAAAACGAGCTTGCTCAAAGCGATCTCAGGCACCCATCACCGCTCATCAGGCCGCATGGTTTTGGATGGGCAAGAAATCGCAAAGCCACCCGCCCATCACTTGGCCGCATCAGGCATCGGATATGTGCCGCAAGGCCGCATGATTTTTCCGCTTCTGACGGTGCGCGAAAACCTGGAAACCGGTTTTGCATGCTTGCCTTCGACGGAGCGCAAGGTGCCAGACGAGATCTATGAGCTCTTTCCCGTCCTCAAGGAAATGCGCAACCGGCGCGGCGGAGACCTCTCCGGCGGTCAACAACAGCAATTGGCGATTGGCCGCGCGCTCATCACCAAGCCAAAGCTGATCTTGTTCGACGAACCAACCGAAGGCATCCAGCCAAATATCATCCAACAAATCGGACGGGTGATTTCCTATCTGCGGGATCAGGGCGATATGGCGATCGTGCTGGTGGAGCAGTATTTCGATTTTGCCTATGGTCTTGCCGACCAATTCGTTGCGCTAGAACGCGGCCGCGTGACGCTGAGTGCTGAAAAGGGCGATGTCAATCGTGACGATGTGTTGGCAAAGGTGACAGTCTAGCCAAGCGCATATGTGCTGAACAATCCCGCGTAAGCGCGTCTTAATGTGATAGTTCACCCCGGAGCAATTCCAGGCAGCAAAAGGCAACGATTGCTGATTCAACCAGTACCGGAAATGCTCTAGACTAAACGATCAATTGGCCGCCGTTGATCTCGATTGTTTGGCCGGTGATGTATCCCGACATGTTGCCGGACGCTAAAAACACATAGGCGGATACACAATCGTCAGCGGTGCCGAGCCGTTGCAGCGGGATGGAGCGACGGGTGTTTTCCAGTTTTTCCGCATTGGAATAGCGGTCATGGAAGTCGGTTAGGATTGTGCCCGGCGAGACAGCATTTGCGCGAATGCCTTTGGGGGCGAGTTCGCGCGCGAGAGCCTTCGTGTAAGTGGATACGAACGCTTTAGTCGCGCTGTAAATTGAAGAGCCGGGGCTGCCGCCAGTGCGTGCGGAAATGGAAACGGTGTTGATCACGCTGGCCTCGCCCGCCGCAGCCAAATTCGGGATCAAGCCATTGGTGATTTGGACAACCGCCGTCTGGTTCAAAGCGACGAGCTGATTGTATTGATCCATCGTGATTTCATCTGCCGGGAAACGGCCTATCATGGTGCCTGCATTGTTGATCAACACATCAATGACCGGGGCCGCCTTGCCCACTTGTGCTATAAATTCCGAGACGGACGCGCTATCGCCAAAATCCGCTTCCAGCGCGGTATCGACAATGCCCTGCAAATTTTTCGCTGAGCCACTGCGACCGCTATGGGCAATGACGCGTGCGCCGCAAGCGGCCATGGTTTTTGTGATGGCTAAACCGATGCCGCGGCCTGCGCCCGTGATGACGACAGTTTTGCCTGCAAAAAGATCGTTTCTAAAGCCAAAATTCAACATGATTCCGTCCTGTTTTGGCGCCGTTTATCAGGCGCTTTTGTTGATTGTGAAGCCCTTGGCAATATGATGACGGGCGAAGTAGACCATGATGACGCCGGGAACGATCGACATCATGGTCATGGCCATCACAAGCCCGATATCGGTCTGAAATCCGAACAGCGCATTGATTGCCATGCTGATCGGCTTGCCACCGGTGACCGTCAAAATGCGCGCGAACACGACTTCCACCCATGAGAACATGAAGCAGAAGAACGCCGCCACACCGATGCCCGGCGCAAGCAGCGGCAAAAATATACGCATGAAAAAGGATGGTAATTTGTGCCCGTCCAGTCGGGCGGTCTCATCCAATTCAACCGGTATCGCGTTCATGAAACTTTGCAAAATCCAGATCGAAACGGGCAGATTGAACATGCAATGCGCCAGCGCAATGCCCAGCGGCGCGTTGATCAGGTTCATGCTGGCAAACAATTGAAATACCGGAAACATCAACACTACTGGCGGGGTGATGCGGAAAGCCAGAAAGACCAAAAACAATTGCCGCGCGCCGGCAAAACGATATCTGGAAAAGGCATAGGCGGCAGGTATCGCCACCGCCAGAGTTACGAAAATGTTCAGCGTCACATAGGTGACCGAGTTAAACAGCGAGGCGCGCAAATCCGGGTCATTCCAGATTGTGGCGTAGTTGAGCAGTGTGATGGAACCGCGCGCGATGTCGTTTCGCGGCAGGGTAGACATAAAGCTCAGCAACACGACCTGCACCAAGGGCAGAAACACGAACGCAAAGAAAACCAACAGCGAGCCCGCTTTGATGGTCGAGCGCACGGGGCGCGGCATTTTTTGCGCGGTGCTCATTGTTGGGCATACCGTTCTTGCCTGTCAGCGCGGTTGAGCACCATGTTGAACGCCCAAGCCACGGACAAAATAAAGATGAAATACACAACCGAGCGCGCCGCCGACGGCCCGTAGTTGAAGGCTGCAACTTCCTGGCCAAGCTCCATAGCAAGAAACATGGTAGCGTTGTCCGGCCCACCTGCATTGAACTGTAGCGGCTCAATGTAAATCAGAAAGCTGTCCATGAAGCGCAGCAACAGCGCCATCATCAAGACGTTGCTCATTTTCGGCAATTCAACGAAACGAAACACCTGAAACCGTGATGCGCCATCAATCGCTGCTGCTTGATAATAGGGGTTGGGAATGGTGCTCAGCGCCGAATAGCACAGGATCGCGACAAGGCTGGTCCAATGCCATGTATCGATCATCAACAGCATCGCCCATGTGTGGACCGGGTTGAACTTCCAATCCAAGTCGAACCCCACCGCCGTCAGCGTCATTCCCAGGAGGCCCGTCTCTTCATTCAACGCACTCAGCCACATGATCGAAATCATGTTCCAAGGCACCAGGAGCGGCAGGGCGAGGATGATCATAGACACTGACACCGCGATGCCTTTTTTGGGGATGCACAAGGCCAGATAAATCCCCAGCGGAATTTGAATGCACAACACAAGGCACGAGAAAAGAAGACTACGCCCAAAACTCGCATAAAGCCGCTCAGACTGAAGCAAGGCCTGATACCATTCGGCACCGACCCAGAACTGATTGCCGAGCGTGAATACGTCGAGGAACGAGAAATTGACAACCGTGATCAGCGGCAGCCCACCGACAAAAAACAGCAAAAGCAACGCCGGAAAAACGAGCAGCCATGGTGTGCGGGTGCCAGACATCAAGTTAGGGAACGATCTGGTTGATTGTGTTTTGCACAGCCCGCTTCCAGCCTTGATATTTGCGCTCACGCTCCGCTTCCGCAAGGCGCGGCTCGAACCTGTCCCGCAGCTTCCAGGCTTTGCTAAAGCCTTGCATATCCGGCCATACGCCAGAGCGCATGCCTGCCAGCCATGCGGCACCCAGCGCGGTGGTTTCTAGAATTTGCGGCCTGTCGATGGGTGCAGCCAGCATGTCGGCGAGGAATTGCATCGTCCAGTCGCTGGCGACCATCCCGCCATCGACACGCAAAACGGTGCGATCAAAATCGCCTTGGAAGTCATCGCGCATGGCTTCCACAAGATCGCGGGTTTGATAGCATACCGCTTCAAGTGCAGCTTTGGACATTTCACGCGGGCTGGTGTTTCGCGTCAGGCCAAATACCGCGCCGCGCGCTTCGGGCTGCCAATAGGGCGCACCGAGGCCTGCAAAGGCGGGAACCAGAATAATGTCCTGACTGGCATCAGCCTCTGCAGCATAACTGCCGGTTTGGCTGGCGTCATCAATGATCTTCAGCCCGTCACGCAGCCACTGCACCGCGGCACCTGCGATGAAGATTGAGCCTTCCAGTGCATAAGTTGTCTTGCCGTCTAGGCGATACGCAATTGTGGACAACAGGCGGTTGCGCGACAGCGTTCGCTCGTCACCGGTGTTGAGCATGACAAAGCAGCCTGTGCCATAGGTTGACTTGACCATGCCCGGTTCAAAGCACGCCTGCCCCAGCGATGCCGCATGTTGATCGCCCGCGATGCCGAGCACGGGAATGGACGCGCCGAACAAATCTGTGACGGTGTTGCCAAAGTCGGCGGCGCAGTCCTCAACGGTTGGCAGCATGGCTTTTGGCACACCGAACAGGCTCAACAATTCGTCGTCCCACTGGTTGGTTTGCGTGTTGAACAGTAGCGTGCGCGATGCGTTGGTCGCATCGGTCTTGTGGGATTGGCCACCGGTCAACCGCCAAAGCAAATAGGTGTCAATTGTGCCAAACAGCAATTGGCCGTTCTCGGCCTTGGCCTTTGCGCCTTCAACATGCTGGAGCAGCCAGTTGATTTTTGAAGCAGAGAAATAAGGATCGAGTAGCAGCCCGGTTTTCTGGGTCACAAAGTCCTCATGGCCATCGCGCTTAAGCGCGTTGCAATAGCCTGAGGTTCGGCGGTCTTGCCACACCAATGCGTGATGGATGGGCTTACCGGTCGTCTTGTCCCACACGATGACTGTTTCACGCTGGTTGGTAATGCCCAAACCGGCAATCTGCGTTGGCGCGATGCCGGATTTAGCAATGGCATTGCGACAGGTCGTTACAACGCTGCGCCAAATTTCATCGGCATCATGCTCTACCAAACCGTCGGCGGGAAAGTGTTGGGTAAATTCAAGTTGGTCCGAGGCGACGATTAAAAAATTTTCATCAAAAACAATTGCGCGTGAAGAGGTTGTGCCTTGATCAATTGCCAGAATGTAGGAAGCCATCGTCGTATCCGGGATTTATGATTTACAGAGAAAAGGGGCCAAAACAGTGTCTTGGCCCCCTTTGCGCATCACGGAACTATGCGATGCATTTGATTAGCCAATCGCGGGCTTACTGCCAGCTTTTGATCAACTCGTCATAGGAGACAGTTTGTGGCTCTTCGTCTTCATTTTCCAGCTTCGGATAAGGCGCACCGGGCTGGTCGAACCAATACTGCGCATCGCGCACTTCGTTCATGACCGGACCGATTTCGCCTTGGACACCAGCACGCTCAAGACGCTCAAGCACGCGCTCTTGGTCAGCACAGAGGCTGTCGAGGGCTTCTTGGGCAGTCTTTGCGCCCGACATCGCATCACCGATGTTCTGCCACCACAGCTGTGCCAGTTTTGGATAGTCAGGCACGTTTGTGCCGGTTGGTGACCACTGGACGCGCGCGGGCGAACGGTAGAACTCAACCAGACCACCAAGGCGTGGAGCACGCTCGGTGAAGTGATCGGCGTCGATGGTGGATTCACGAATGAATGTGAGACCAACATCTGACTTTTTCAGATCAACAGTTTTGGAGACAACGAACTGAGCGTAGAGCCAAGCGGCTTGCGCACGGTCAACCGGTGTGGACTGCATCAGTGTCCATGAACCGGCATCCTGATAGCCGACCTTTTGGCCTTCTTTCCAGTAAACCCCATGCGGTGATGGTGCCATGCGCCACTTTGGCGTGCCGTCTTCGTTCATCACCGGCAGGCCGGGCTCAACTGTTGCTGCGGTAAAGGCAGTGTACCAGAACATTTGCTGGGCAACGTTGCCTTGCGCAGGGATTGGGCCGGCTTCACCAAATGTCATGCCAGCAGCTTCCGGTGGAGAGTAGTTTTGAAGCCAATCAATGGCTTTCTCAACAGCGTAGACTGCCGCTGGTGAGTTGGTGGCACCGCCACGCGCGACGCATGAACCGACGGGCTGTGATTTTTCGTTCACACGAATGCCCCACTCATCGACCGGCAGACCGTTTGGTTCGCCGACATCGCCCATGCCTGCCATGGACATCCACGCATCGGTGTAGCGCCAACCCAGTGACGGATCTTTCTTGCCGTAGTCCATGTTACCATAGACCGGGCCGTCGACGCCGAGGTGTGACAGATCACGGCCGGTGAAGAACGCGGCAATGTCTTCGTAAGCTGACCAGTTGACGGGAACACCCAGCTCATAGCCATATTCGGCCATGAAGTCGGCTTTGTTTTTCTCGTCGTTGAACCAGTCATAGCGGAACCAATAGAGGTTCGCGAACTGCTGGGTTGGCAGTTGGTAGAGCTTGCCGTCAGGACCCGTGGTGAACGATGTGCCGATGAAGTCTTCGACATCAAGCGTCGGCAATGTCACGGAAGCGCCCTCGCCTGCCATCCAGTCTGTCAAGTTTCGGACCTGCTGGTAGCGCCAGTGGGTGCCGATCAGATCGGAGTCGTTGACATAGGCGTCATAGATGTTTTCGCCGGACTGCATTTGTGTTTGCAGCTTCTCAACAACGTCGCCCTCGCCGATCAGGTCGTGTGTGACCTTGATGCCTGTGATGGCTTCAAAGGCGGGCGCGAGTACTTTTGACTCGTATTCATGGGTTGCGATGGTTTCAGACACCACCTTGATTTCCATGCCCTGGAAGGGCTGTGCCGCATCAATGAAGAACTGCATTTCGGCTTTTTGCTCGTCGAGTGACAAGACAGAAAGACCGCCGATTTCATTGGCCAAGAACTCTTCAGCAGCCGCCATGTCCGCGTGGGCTGATGTACCCGCCGCAATCATGATGACGGCGGAAGCCGCTGTCGTCAGTAGGTAATTTCGCATTATGTTTCCTCCCTTAAGGTTCAATGCGTCGTCTTGTGAAAGAGGGCTGTCCCAAGCCCGCTTCCGGTCGTGGGGGCATCACACAGTCTTGAACACGGTTATCGCGTACAAAACGGAGATACCCATAGCCCACCACAGGTTTGGTCCAACCAGACCAAGCCAGGCAAGATGGATAAAGGCGCTGCCAAGCAGCGAGATAAAAAGCCGGTCACCGCGTGTGGTTTCAAACTGCAAGATGCCAACGCGCGGGTTGCCGCCGGGCGAAAAATATTCCCACACACACATGCCGATAAGGCAACTGACAATACCAACCCAGAAAAGAGCGGTCGGCGCTGTCCATGCCATCCATGAAAGATCCATCGCCGTTCTCCCTTAAACCCGGCCCAGGGCAAAGCCCTTGGCGATGTAATTGCGCACGAAGTAGATCACCAGAGCGCCCGGAATGATCGTCAGTGCGCCAGCTGCTGCCAGCACACCCCAATCGACACCCGATGCACCGACGGTACGCGTCATAATGGCGGCAATCGGCTTGGCGTCGGTTGTCGTCAGTGTGCGCGCGATCAGCAGTTCCACCCATGAGAACATGAAGCAGAAGAACGCGGCAACACCGATGCCGGACGCAATCAGCGGCATGAAGATTTTGACGAAGAATTTCGGAAATGAATAGCCGTCAATATAGGCGGTTTCGTCGATTTCCTTGGGCACGCCCGACATAAAGCCCTCCAAAATCCACACGGCCAGCGGCACGTTGAACAGGCAGTGTGCGAGGGCGACCGCGATGTGTGTGTCGATGAGGCCAAAGGCGGAATAAAGCTGGAAGAATGGCAGCACGAACACAGCGGCAGGCGCCATACGGTTGGACAACAACCAGAAGAACATGTGCTTGTCGCCGAGGAAGCGATAACGCGAAAACGCATAAGCGGCTGGCAGTGCCACAGCAATCGAAATCACCATGTTCATGACGACATAGATGATCGAGTTGATGTAGCCCGAATACCAAGAAGCGTCACTGAAGATGACGCGGTAGTTGTCGAGCGTCGGGTTCTGCGGCCACAGGGTGAACGACGAGAGGATTTCCTGGTTGGTCTTGAAGCTCATATTGACCAGCCAATAGATCGGCAGCATGAGCAACACGATGTAGATCGTCGGCACGAGCCACTTGAAGCTCAGCTTGGGTTTGAAGTGATTGACCGACCGGACACCGGTCAGATCAATCTTGTTGGTCGCAGCCGTCGCAGGCGCGTTCAAAGCGGAATCTGCCATCAGTCGTGCCCCTTATCTTGTGGTTTTTCCGCGCCGACATTGGTCATCACCGTGAAGAACACGTAACAGATGAGCAGCACGATCAATTGATAGATCAGCGACATCGCGGCTGCCGGGCCAAGGTCGAATTGGCCGATGGCCTGCTTGACCAGATCAATCGACATGAAGGTTGTCGAGTTGCCCGGCCCGCCGCCTGTCAGGACGAACGGCTCGGTGTAAATCATAAAGCTGTCCATGAAGCGCAGCAGGAACGCGATAATCAGCACACCCTTCATCTTGGGCAGTTGGATGTAGCGGAAGACAGACCAGCGCGACGCACCATCAATGCGCGCGGCTTGATAGTAAGCATCCGGGATTGACACCAAACCAGCATAGCACAGTAGCACCACAAGGCTGGTCCAGTGCCAGACATCCATCGCGATAATGGTAATCCATGCGTCAAATACATTGGCGGTGTAATTGTATTCGATGCCCAGCGATGAGAGCGTGTAGCCCAACAGGCCAATATCGGCGCGGCCAAAGATTTGCCAAATGGTGCCAACCACGTTCCACGGAATGAGCAAAGGCAGCGCCATCAACACAAGGCAGACAGGCACCCATGGCCCTTTTTTGGGCATCGACAAAGCGATGGCGATACCAAGCGGAATTTCGATGCACAGGATGATGA
>JBAUIL010000261.1:0-1503 GCA_049682915.1 Ahrensia sp.
GGCGCGTGGTGCGCGCCAAGCTCGGTGAAACGCGGGTCAAGCTGATGCCACGCACGGGCCGGTCGCATCAGTTACGTGTGCATATGCTGGCCTTGGGTCATCCGATCTTGGGCGATCCGTTCTATGCGGAAGGTCCGGCGCGGGATTACCCGCGCCTTATGCTGCATTCCGAAACATTGCAGTTCCGCCACCCTGACGGGGGTCAGGGGATGCGGGTGACCGCAAAGTGTCCGTTCTAGCCTCCTAGAAATCCTGCAATCGCGTCGATCTCTGATTGTTCGATCCCGTGGCCGCCAGAGTGCCAATGCACGCTGACCTCAGCGCCTTGCGCTCGCAAGTATTCCACAAAGCTTTGTGTCAGAGATGCGGGGCAAATGGGATCACGCTGACCAGCCGTAATCAGGATCCGCCGCCCTGCAAGGCCAGCTTGCGGCGCAGGGGACCAAGGGATCAGCGGATGCATCAGGATCAGGTCATCCACCAGATCTGGGTGCTCCAACGCAACAGCCGCCAGAATATTGGCCCCGTTCGAATAACCCAGTCCGATGGTCCTGGTGGCACCGGTCTGTGCGATTTCGTCCTTGATAAAGGCCGCCATCGCAGTGGTGCGCGCGGCAAGATCTTCCATATCATAGACGCCCTCGCCGGTGCGCCGGAAATACCGCAGCGCCCCGTGTTCGGACACATCGCCGCGCGGCGAAGTCACATGCGCCTGCGGTGCCAATTGTTCGGCAAAGCCATGAAACTGCGCCTCGTTACCGCCGGTGCCGTGGAACGTCAGGAACAGCGGAGCGCCCGCTGTTCCCTTCGTGCGTTTCGCAACATAGGTCATTTTAACCCTCAAGCGGTTGCAGATAGCCTTCAAGACGGGCGCGCAAATGCTCGTGCTGACTTGGCAGCTTCAGTGCCTCGCCCAGATGCGCTGTGTCCTCGTCGCGGTCAAAGCCGGGCTCGTTCGTTGCGACTTCGAACAACACGCCGCCGGGGGTACGGAAATAGATCGCATAGAAGTAGTCACGGTCGATGACAGGCGTCACCTGATAGCCGGTGTCTAGCAGCGCCTCGCGCACTTCCAACTGGCGCGCACGGTTTTCCACCGCAAAAGCCAGGTGGTGGACAGAACCCGCACCTTGAGCCGCAAAGCCCGCTGACGGCAGTTCTTCCAGATCAATCGTGTTGGCGTCATTGCCGCCCGGCACGATAAAGCGAGTCACATTGTTTTCCGTCTCTTGCTTTTCGTAACCCATGAACTGCAACAATTCAGCGCTGGCGCCCGCATTCTTCAAACGCATGTCTGCAGATTGGAATCCGCGGATACCGATCTCTGCGCTCACGCCATTGCCGGTCCATGGTGTGCGGTCATCGTCGCTTTCGACCAGCGCGAATTGATCGCCGTCAGGGCCGTCGAACAATACGCGGGTCTGACCAAAGCGAATGTCCTGCGTCATACCCTTCATGTCGAAAGTGGCAAAACGATCAAGCCAAGCCTTTGCAGATCCAGTC
>JBAUIL010000262.1:0-3335 GCA_049682915.1 Ahrensia sp.
GGTCAGCGGCAGAAAGTTTGCCCGCCACCACATGCGCTGTCAGCACTTTGACCAGCATGTCTTTGTTTTCAGGCATCAACAGCGTGTCAACGGTGCCCTCTGGCAGTTCGGCAAAGCCCGCATTGACCGGTGCAAACACTGTAAACGGACCCGGCGACTGTAGGGTTTCGACCAGGCCAGCGGCCTGCACGGCGGCCACAAGCGTTGTGTGGTCGGCTGAATTGACGGCGTTTTCGACGATGTTTTTATCGGCAAACATCGCAGCACCACCCACTTCCGGGTTCATCGCAAGGGCGGATGTCGCTGTCAGGGCGATGGCTGCTGCTGTGAGCATTTTTTTGATGGTTGGCATTTCAGTCTCCTTTATTGCATGCGAGGTGCATGGATAGGAGAAGGCACGCAGCGGCCGCCGGAAAAGTTTCAAAAAAGTAAAACTTTTTTCCAGCGCCGCTTTGACGGTGCAATGATGGCGTTAGAGCAATTCCGGCTCCGGTTGAATCAGCAATCGTTTCCTTTCGCTGCGCTCCAACGCCAATTTAGTCAAATGAATAGGTCCTGACCCTAGATTTCGGCAACAGAGCCGGTCGCTAAAACAGCACCTGTTGGTTGTCCTGTTGGTGATCCGCCTTGCGGCTCATCGCTGATGGCGAAAATGGCGTTGGCCAATATACGCTGTGCGATTTCATCAGTGACGTCGATTTCACCTGTGGCTTCATCGGGCAACAGACCCAAAGAAACAGGAGCGTTGTCGCCCGCGATGACCCACAATTCCAAGGCGCGGTCGGCGTTGGGTGCACCTGCTGTGCGGTTGATGCGCACGGTCTGGGTTGCCGGGTCGAAGGCAGCGGTTACCCGCAGCACGCTGTCAGCGCCCGACAACTGGGCCACTAAGCGCTGTTGAGGCGCGACGGGGCTTGTTTGGGTGTTGAGTGCCATAAGGCTGGTCACAAAAAACAGGGCTGCGACGGCGGCAATGGACAGCCCGCGCCAGAAGCCAACCGTTTCCCACCAAGGGCTGCGCGTTGATCTTTTGGCAAAAAGTCTGGCTTCAACAGCAGCATACGTGCGTGCCGGTGGTGTCACCGGATCGACCTCGTCAGACAGGCTGACCAGCTGTGCCTGCCACCAATCAAGCCTTTTTTGCAAGTCGCCGTCGTCGCGCCGCAATTGGGCTTCGAGCGCCACACGTTCGTCAAACGGCAGCGTGCCGACCGCATATTCCGACAGGCGGATATCGGTTTGATCATCAACTTTGCCGCGCGAACTCATCGTTCCAGACACTCTCTCAGGTTCAGCAAACTCCGGCGCAGCCAGGTTCGCATTGTATTGATGGGGACCGCATATTTTTCAGCCAATTCAACATAGCTATAGCCGTCCACATAAGCACCACGAACGGCCTGCGCCTTTTGTTCCTCCAATTCCTGGAGGCAATTTTCTATCCTTGCCCCTTCAGCGCTATTGATCGCTGCCTCTTCAGGGTTCTTTTCAGGCGATGAGATGTCGAAAGCCTCATCCAGTTCGACAGACACAGGTTTGCGGGCGCGCAGCATATCGATGGCGTGGTTGCGCGCAATCACCACCAGCCATGAAAGCGGGCTGAACTCGCCAGCGCGAAACCGGTCTGCGCGATGCCAAATCTTGACGTAAACATCTTGCAGCGCGTCTTCCGCATCTGATCTGTCATTAAGGACACGTAACAGCACGCCAAAAAGTTTCGCTGACGTTGCTGTATAAAGCGGTGAAAGCGCTGAGCGGTCGTTCAAAGCGCACCGGGCGATCAGTTTTTCGATTTCTTGCGGGCTGCTCAATTGCGCCACTCCCCATAACACCACACTGTATATGGCTTAGCCGGTGCCGATAGCCAGTATCATGGGTGGACTTGTATGCTTTTGTCGAGCATTGGATTGGGAGTCATAATACATCAGACCGGTGGTCAGCAGTGGCGTATGGCTCGGGTTGCTTGCAAGGCCAAGACAAGGGCTGCTGTCCATAAATGGCTTGATGGGGCCAAAATCTTCGCCGATTTTTAACTATTGAGCACATCAATACTTACGTTTACGTAAGAAAATTATAATCTAACCGATTGAAAAATCAGCAAACCAAAGTTTCGGTTGATTTTTGAGCACAAACGAGTCACTGACGCGCAAACCTCGGACCGAAGCCGCGCGTGCGCTGCGCTTTCGTTTGCGAACAGTTTGAACTTGGGAAATTGAGAGACATACACTCCATGGCACGTAATAAAATTGCACTTATCGGCTCCGGCATGATCGGCGGTACTTTGGCTCACATGATCGGCTTGAAGGAGCTGGGTGATGTGGTGTTGTTCGATATTTCCGAAGGCACGCCACAGGGCAAAGGCCTCGACATCGCGCAATCAGCGTCCGTTGACGGGTTTGACGCCAAAATGGTTGGCGCCAATTCTTATGAAGCCATCAAAGGTGCGGACGTCTGCATCGTCACCGCCGGTGTGCCGCGCAAGCCAGGCATGAGCCGCGATGATTTGCTGGGTATCAATCTCAAAGTCATGGAGCAGGTTGGCGCGGGCATCGCGAAATATGCGCCCGATGCGTTCGTTATCTGTATCACAAACCCGCTGGATGCGATGGTGTGGGCGTTGCAGCAATTCTCCGGCCTGCCAAAGAACAAGGTCTGCGGCATGGCGGGTGTGCTTGATTCTGCGCGTTTCACACATTTCCTCGCAGAAGAATTCGACGTGTCGATCCAAGACGTCAACTCATTCGTGCTGGGCGGCCATGGCGACACCATGGTGCCGCTGACCCGCTACTCAACAGTGGCAGGCATTCCTGTGCCTGATCTGATCAAGATGGGTTGGACCACCAAAGAAAAAATCGACGAGATCGTTCAGCGCACCCGTGACGGTGGCGCGGAAATCGTTGGCCTTTTGAAAACCGGTTCGGCTTATTATGCGCCTGCTTCATCAGCGATTGCGATGGCGGAAAGCTATTTGAAAGACCAGAAGCGCGTGCAGCCTGCTGCCGCCTATCTTGATGGCCAATATGGCGTCAAAGATATGTATGTTGGCGTGCCGACGGTGATTGGTGCCGGTGGTATCGAGCGCATCATCGAGATCGACCTCAACAAGACCGAGCAGAAAATGTTCGACAAATCTGTCGAAAGCGTTGCCGGATTGTGTGATGCCTGCCGCGCAATTGCCCCAAACCTCAAATAATCGCCTGACACCAACAACAGGACTATGACATGAACATTCATGAATATCAGGCCAAGCGTCTGCTCCATTCCTACGGCGCTCCGGTTGCCGGTGGCGTTGCCATTTACTCGGCTGAGCAAGCGGAAGAATGGGCGAAAAAACTGCC
>JBAUIL010000263.1:0-3107 GCA_049682915.1 Ahrensia sp.
TCATAGGTCAGCAAGCGCGAGTAGGACGTGTCGCGTAATGAGCCGTACAACATCAAAACGCGCGGCTTATGGGTGGACGCATCAGGGCCAACCAGCGCAGCAATATCGATCGGATGAAGCTGCTCGGCGATCAGATTGGGCATTGTAGGATCGTTAGTCCAAACGGCCGTTTCATTGGTCATGATGCATTACTCTTTGCCATCTCAGTCGAACCTTCCAGCGCGCCGATAGTGTTGAGCGCTTGCTTGAGGTCGGCCTTGTTCATCTCTTCAAACGGCAGCGCCATCAACGCGATCACCCGTGCTTCCAGCAAGGCGTATGCGCTTTCAAACGCGGCGTTCCATTCCTCGTCCGTCTCGCCATGCGGGTCGGGTATGCCCCAATGGGCCTGCACCGGCGCGCCCGGCCAAATGGGGCATGTTTCACCGGCTGCATTGTCGCAAACCGTGACCACGATATCCATGGATGGTGCGCCGTCGGCCTCAAACTCGTCCCAACTTTTGGAGCGAAAGCCGGATGTCTCATAGCCCTTGGCGGCCAGCAGCTTTAAGCCGTGCGGGTTCGGCGTGCCGCGCGGCGTGGAACCGGCGGAAAACGACTGGATGCGCCCTTCGCCATGTTTGGCAAGCAGCGCTTCACCAAGGATTGAGCGTGCTGAATTGGCCGTGCACAGCACCAAAATATTTTTCATGGTCGGATAACCTCACCATCTTCTTTCGTGAACGCCGGCAAGGAGCCTTCCGGCAACAGAGCAAAGACCTTCTCGGATGGGCGGCACAGCGCCACGCCGCGTGGGCTGCACACGATGGGCCGGTTGACCAGTACGGGGTGCTCAAGCATGGCCTCGATCAGCGCTTCATCGCTAACATCGGGATCGGTCAGGCCGAGCTCTTCCGCCGGTGATTTTGATGTCCGCAAAGCCTCGCGCGGTGTTATGTCGGCGGCAGCGAAAAGGCCGAGCAAATGCGCGCGCGTCCAGCCTGTTTTGAGATATTCGAGCACAACAAACGGCTCGCCGGAGGCTTCAATCATCGCCAGAACGTTGCGCGACGTGCCGCAATCGGGATTGTGGTGGATAACGATCATTTTTTCTCTCCGGTTTGCCAACGGCAATAGGCCCAAGCCAGCGCTGCGCCCACCAATTGCGCAACAATGAACGGGACAACATCAACAGGGCGAATGCCCGCGAAACTGTCTGAAAAGCCCCGTGCGATGGTGACCGCCGGGTTGGCGAAAGAGGTGGACGCCGTAAACCAATAGGCCGCTGTGATGTAGAGGCCCACCGCCATGGCAACCGCACTTTCCTTGGCACGGATGGTCAGCAAAATGACGGCTATAAGGCCGAACGTGGCGACGAGTTCGGCAAACCATTGAGCGCCGCCAGTACGCGCTTTCTGGCTGAACTGCACGACATCCAAACCAAACATCAAATGCGCAGCCCACACGCCAAGCAAACCGCCGACGATCTGAACTGCTATGTATTGCGCACCAAGCGCTGTGCTGATGTCGCCGCGCAGTCTGAAAATCACCGTAACCGCAGGGTTGAAATGCGCGCCAGATATCGGCCCCAGCATGGTGATCAATACGACCAGAATGGCGCCGGTCGGGATCGTGTTTCCCAACAGGGCAATCGCAATATTGCCGCCCGCAAGGTTCTCAGCCATGATGCCGGAGCCGACAACGGTGGCAAGCAAAAACGCGGTGCCAACCAGTTCTGCGCCGAGTTTTTGAGGGATTGATGCTTTAGCAGGCACAGGCAATCTCATCTAGAATCGGTTGACAAATTTCGGGCCTGCCGCCGCAGCAGTCTTCCATCAAAAACGCCAAGAGGCCGCGTAAAGCGTCATAATTGGCGCGGTAGATGATCGAGCGGCCCTGCCGGTCGGCTTTTATCAAACCTGCTCGGCTCAGCTGAGATAGGTGCGCGCTCATTGTGTTTTGCCGCACGTCCAGCCGCACCGCGATATCGCCTGCCGCCATGCCGCCATTGCCGCATTGCAGCAGCAGGCGAAACACCGCCAGTCGTGTGTCGTGGGCCAGCGCAGAAAACGCTTCAATGCTCGAATTTGTATCCATATATCGGGATATATCGAAATTTTATGACAGATCAATGACAGTCTGTCTCAACCCAAACGCTTGCACACAATTGGCTGGTCCCATAAGACCATGGCAACGATAATGGAGCGCATTATGACCGACCTTGCGACAGCATCATCAGCCGCTGGCAAAACCGCCGCCGAGCGGTTCGGCACGATTGAGCGGCCCGTTTTGGAATGGAATGCGGATGTCGAGCGCGAGACCGCGCATCTGTATGAACGCGTCAAAAACCACATCCCCGCCATCGAATGGCCGATGTACGCGCCTTATGTTGCGGCTATCAACCGCATCAAGAAGGAGCGCGATGCGGTGATCCTCGCGCACAATTACATGACACCCGAGATTTTCCACTGTGTGGCCGACATTGCTGGCGACAGCCTTCAATTGGCCAAGGAAGCCACCAAGGTGGACCAGCAGGTGATTATCCAGTGCGGCGTGCATTTCATGGCGGAAACGTCGAAATTGCTGAACCCGGACAAGACGGTGCTGATCCCCGACATGCGGGCAGGGTGCTCACTGTCCGAATCCATCACCGGTGCAGACGTGCGCCTGCTGCGTCAGAAATATCCCGGTGTACCGGTCGTCACCTATGTGAATACGTCCGCCGATGTGAAAGCTGAGACAGACATCTGCTGCACCTCTTCCAACGCGGTGCAAGTGGTCGAGAGCTTCGGTGTCGACCGCGTGCTGTGCATTCCCGACGAGTATCTCGCACAAAACGTCGCCAACCAGACCGACGTCAAAATCCTGACTTGGAAGGGCCATTGCGAGGTGCATGAGCGCTTCACGGCGGAAGAGCTATTGGCTTACAAAGAGGCCGACCCCGAAATCCAGATCATCGCACACCCAGAGTGCCCCACCGAGGTGGTCGCCGTAGCCGACTATGCCGGTTCCACCAGCGGCATGATCAACTACGTCAAAGATGTGCGCCCGGCCAAGGTTCTGCTGGTCACCGAATGCTCCATGGCCTCCAACATCGAAGCCGATGTGCCGGATGTGGAATTTATCAA
>JBAUIL010000264.1:0-11696 GCA_049682915.1 Ahrensia sp.
TCGGCAATGCCTTTATAATACATATATTCGTCCCAGCGGTCCGGTGTCTGGGCGATACGGATGTTGGAGACGCGGCTGAAGCCGACATTCATGCCGGTTTCTTCCTGCAGCTTGGGATAAAAATCGACGGAATATTTGTGAATATAAGAGACCGAGTAAGACAGGTTGAACAGCGGCAACAGGCCCGCTGCGTGCCACGTCGAGCCAGAGGTCAGCTCCTTACGCTCGATCAGCACAACGTCTGACCAGCCCTTTTTGGCCAAATGATACAGCGTGGAAACGCCCACCACGCCACCACCAATCACCACCACGCGCGCTTGTGTTTTCATCGCTCAATCACTTTCAGATATCTCAGAGGGTCCGGCCCTTTTTCGATCATCATAGCTACAAAATTGTGGGCCAGCCACTGGCCTGAAAGCGACATATCAAAGGCGGGATTTGCGGGTGCTCGTCCTTAACCTGTAGTTATCGCAAACCCTCTAATCTGAAGAAATAGCTTTTCGGACCAGCATGCCATGACACAGCACACGCAACATCATCACATACCCCACCACAGGCTGCCTGTTTGGCCATCTTTGGCATTGCTGGTCGCGCTTGTCGCTACATGTTTGGTTTTGTTGGCTTTACCCGTCAAAATGCCTGTGGGTGCCATGTATTGGGATGTGTTTCTCTATCTCGATGCGGCGCAACGCATCAGCGACGGCCAAATCCCCGGCGTTGATTTCTTCGCGCCAGTTGGCGCGTTGGGCTATTATATGGCTGCCGCAGCCCTCAAGCTGTTTCCCGATGGCCAGCCCCTGCTGGCGGTCAGTTGGTCAATTCTGGCATTGACAGTGCCGTTGATGGCCATGGTCACCTACGATAGTGGCAAGCGCGCCCCACTGACTGCGCTGGCAGTGACCATCCCCTTTGTGCTGTTCTCGTTTTTGCCGTTCAACACCACCATTTCCAACACGTTCCCCGGCAGCGATGCCTTTGCGATTTACAACCGTCAAACGAGCCAATTGCTTTATATCGTCGTCGCGGCTGCGGTGTTCGTGCGGTCTCAATGGCTGATGGCGATAACCATCGGTATTGCCATGACGGCGCTTTTCTTTCTCAAGATAACCGGTTTCCTGTCTGCCGGCCTCGTGTGCTTGCTCGCGCTACTAGCGGGCCGCATCCGCGTGCGAGCGACAGCTGCCGCTATTATAACCTTTATCGTGTTGGTCGGTGCTGCCGAAGTGTTGATGCGTGGCTTGGTGACCACCTATATTGGCGATATCGCAACGCTCGTCTCCATGAACCAGGATGGCCTGCTTCGACGCATGGTGCAATCGGCGTCCAAGACAGCTGGCACGACCCTCTCTGCGGTAGTGTTAGGTTTGGTGGTTTTTGCAGCGACATGGCCCATGACGCGTGCGGCCCTGACCAAGCATGATTGGCGCAACGTTTTGGATCACCCCAGCGTGTGGCTGGCGACAGTGCTTTTGGCCGGTCTGTTCTTTGAAAGTCAAAACACCGGCGGCCAAGAGCTGGTTTACCTGTGGCCCGTCATCATCATGCTGGTTGCGGCAATCCAAATCCCCGGTCCGCGCCCGGTTGTCACCGGCACCACCCTGATGTTGGCCGCATGCGTTGCCTTGCCGCCGACCGTCGCGACCGTCCAGGCGGCTCTAAGGTCAACCTTGGGCAGCCTTATTCAGCAGCCAGTTGTGCACACCCATTTGCGCCAATTGGGCAATATCACCACGCGGGAGTACTTCGCCAAACGCGCCGACGAAGTGCGCCAGATTTACATCGACTATCCCGACGTTCAGCAGGCCTATGTTGAGGCGGGCGAGCTACCGGCCTTCCACCTTTATGCAGACTTTGATTTCCAATTGCTGTTGCACCTCAATGCCGATGAACTTGTCGGCACACTCAAGCGGTTAGAAGCGGATGGGCTGCGTTACGAGAGCGTTCTGAATATGGATTTCAGCAACCCGTTCGGTTGGCTGCTCAACAAAGATGCACCCAAACATGTTGCTATCGGGGCGTCTGTCGGCAGAACTGTTCCGCCACTTGACGATCTGACCGCAAAGGCTGTCAGCGACGTCGACCTTGCCTTGATCCCGCTTTGCCCCTTCGGCTACCAAGTGGCAGTGCTGCTCCAACATTACGAGATCCCGCTTGCCTCCCACAAGCGGGTCTCGCTGACGCCGTGCTTCGATGCGCTGGTTCACCCGCGCATCGACTTCGAGTTTTAAACCACTTTGGACTTGATGAAGCTGGCAACAATGCCTGCCGGGCCACGGCCCAGCAGATCGTCCATCGCGCCGACCAGATGATCCACATGATGCTTCTCGCACACCAGTGGTGGCAGCAGGCGCACGACGTTGCGGTTGTACTCGGTGAAGGCAACCAGCACATCATGCTCGCGCAGCAACAGTGCGCCGAGGAAGCCTGACAGCGACCCTTTCAACTTGTCATCCAGTTTCGACATCGCGCCCCGCATCACAAGCGGCAGCGTCTGGCTGAAATCATGGAACTCCAAGCCCACCATGCAGCCCTGCCCGCGCACATCCTTGATGATATGCGGATATTTTTGCTGCAGGCGGCGAAGCTCCTGCTTCAGGTAAGCGCCGGTTTTGGCCGCGTTATTGATCAAGCCCTCTTCGTAGAGCACGTTGACCGTTTCCATCGCGGTCACACAGGCTTCACCCATGCCACCAAAGGTCGCCGCCGCGTGGATAAGCGCCGTTTGTGGAGTGCCATAGGCCTTCATATAGATATCACGCTTTGCGATCATCGCCGCCATGGCGCATTTGCCACCACCGAGCGACTTCGCAATAGCGGTTACATCGGGCACAACATCGTAGTGCTCAAACGCGTAGAAGCGTCCGCTCCGGCCTACACCGCACTGCACTTCGTCTGCCACCCACAGCACGCCGTAGTCGTCGCACAACTTCCGCAGACGCTGCCAATAGCTCTTGTCCGCCGTGTTGATGCCGCCACCGCCTTGGATGGTCTCAAGGCAAATGACGCCGATTTCCGGATGCGCTTTGAAGGCAGCTTCAACGGCTTCAATATCGGCAAAGGGTACCTTGATATTGTTTTCGAGCATCTTGAATTGGCCGCGATAGAGCGGCCCGTCTGTAATCGACAGCACACCCTTGGTTTTGCCATGGAATGAGTTTTCCGCATAAACCACCATCGGACGGTCAGGCCCTGCCGCGCGCTCAGCGACCTTCAACGCGGCTTCCATTGCCTCGGAACCCGACGAGCCGAGAAACACCATATCCAAGTCACCGGGCGAAACCTGCGCCAAATTATGCGCCAGTGCAGACGCGTACTGGCTCATGAACGCCATGCCGATTTCATGGCGTTGCTCATCCTGGAACTGTTTGCGCGCTTCAATAATGCGCGGATGGTTATGGCCGAGCGCCAGTGAGCCGAAGCCGCCGAAAAAATCGAGGATCTTGCGACCGTTCTGATCGACATAATACATGCCCTCAGCGCGCTCGATCTTGATTTTGTGAAAGCCCAGCAGCTTCATGAAATGCAGTTGGCCGGGGTTCAAATGGTCTTTGAACAGATCCGTCATTTTCGTGACGTCCATGGCTTTGGCGTCCGCGACACTCATCAGGTTTGGTTTGCCAACCGGCGCCACAACCTCCTCAATGATCGGTGTCTCAAGGCCCGGCGCGTCGACCGTCTTTCGTGCAGTAATAAAATCAAGCATGGTCAAACGTCCTTATTCCGCTGCCACAACGACAGTCGAATTTCCAATTTTGAGGCCTTTTTCCTTGGCCGCGCGATACTCGGCGTAAGCTTCGACAAGCATGTCTTCGTCGCGGTATTTCGGCGTCCAGCCGAAATCAGCTTTGGCCGCTGTAGTGTCGCGCACACAGTATTCATCAGCTATCAGATACTGTTCGGGGTCCATCAACGGCATGTTGATCTGGTCAAGCGCCGCGAGCGTCCACTTCACCGCAAAGCCGGGCGTTGGGATGAGAATGGATTTTGATCCAGCCGACTTGATGAGATCGCCCAGAAGCTTCTTCACCGGCGGTGGGTTATCCGAGCCCAAATTGTAGGCCTTGTTGGGGCAGCCATTTTCCCAGGCCAACCGGGCAACCTCGGCACAGTCATACACAGAGATAAACTGATAGGGGTTTGTGCCAGCGCCAATCATCGGTACCGGCAGGTTCATGTCAATCAGCTTGAACAGTTTAGCCAGAATACCCAAACGTCCGGGGCCGATGATAAGGCGGGGACGCACAATGGTGATGTCCATACCGCGTGCGCGCCAAGCATCGACGATCTTTTCCGCCTCGGCTTTCGAGCCGCCATAATGGCCGATCGGGTTAATCGGATGGCTTTCGTCCTGCGGTGTTTTTACCGTTTTGCCGTAGACCATATCGGTGGTGTACTGGACCATTTTCGTTGCGCCGGAGCGTGCCGCGTGCGCCATGATATTGGCCGCGCCGAATGTGTTGACCGGGTAAAAAAACGGATAACGGTCCATCCGTTTCTGGATCGGCGACAGCATCATCGCGCTGAGATTGTAGACCATGTCTTCAGGCTGAATATCCACCGCCGCTACCGACGCGGAATTGGTGACATCGCACTTTACATAATCCACCTTGGCATAGTGCGGCATATCGGTTTTGGCGATATCAGCCACCAATACGTCATGGCCACGTTCGACCAGATCTTGTGCCAAATAGCGACCTACAAAACCGTCGCCGCCAAAAATCACGTGTTTCATGATTGTGCTTTTTCCATTGTTGAAGAAATTGAAGTCGCGCGTTGCTCCCCTTTTATGGGGGAGCCGGACTGCGCGATTAGAACTGTACCGACACAGATGAAGGCGATACCCGCGATCTTGAAGGCGCCAAGCTCCTCACCAAACAATTGCCAAGCCAGCACCGCCACAGCCACATAGGCAAGCGACAGGAACGGGAAGGCGAAAGAGATGTCGACCTTGGACAAAACAAACATGTGCGAGGCCATCGAAACCACGAACATGACCAAACCGAAAAACACCCAAGGCTGGAAAACAATCATCATCAGTTTCAAGATGATGTTGTCTTGCGCGGTCACCGCTGCGGACAGATTAGTCATGCCCTGCTTCAGCATCAGTTGCGCTGCTGCGTTGGTCATGACCGTAAACAGTATGAAGGGTAGAAATTTCATAGGGTTCGGCCTCGGCTTGGTTTATCCCAAGCTTTACCCGAATGTCGTTTTGATCCCGTCAAGCCGATAGCTCGCATTTTATACATTCCCGCTTTTGGCCAGTTCAAGCGCCGTTCTTTTCCAGAAATTCGACATGATCGCCGGATCGCGCAGCGCCTCAACCTGCTGCCAGTTTGGAAATGACCGTTCAAAAGTCAGCGGCCCCATGCGCGCATCCTTATAGGGGTTCACCCTGCCACCGGCTTCCATGGTGATGCGGTCCAGCACTTCCAACAGGTTCAGGGTCGATTGGCCTTTATTGGGAAAGTCCAATGTCAGCGTGTAGCCCGGTGCCGGAAAGCTCAACAGTCCCGGCGATGCTACATCCCCGAAACGCTTCAGCACGGTTAGAAAAGACGCCTGTCCCGCATCCCGTGATGCCTTCAACAAAGCCGGAATGGCCTTGCGTGCGCGGTCAAACGGAACAACCGATTGATGCTGAAACAGGCCGCGCGGCCCATACAAACGGTTCCAGTTTCCAATGGCATCCAGCGGATAAAAATAGCTTTGCCACGATGTGACGTGCGGTTGATGCGCCTTGCGCGCTTTTGCATGGTAGAACGCAGCGTTGAAAGCGCGCAGGCTCAGCCCGTTCAAAGCATTGAACGGCAGGTCAAACGGAACGCCAAGCACCGGCGGTTTGGCGTCCGCACGCAGCATATGATCATCGGCATGGTTTGCCGCCATCAGAACACCGCGTTCACCGTGCAATTGATCAAGCCACGCCACCGCATATTCATTGTCCAAATCAGCCTGTTCCGCCTGATCGAAATAGGCGTCGAGCGTCTGAAACGGTGTCATCACCTGCTTTACATTGAGCGAGTTGACGCGCATCAGCTGCAGCCGGACACGGGTGATAAAACCGGTCAAGCCCATGCCGCCAATCGTCGCTTTGAACAAGCCGCTTTGATCGTCCGGCGTCAGGTGATGAACGCCATCACCGCGCGCCAAGGTCAACGCCAATACATGGTTGCCGAAGGTGCCGCGCTTGTGGTGATTTTTGCCATGCACATCATTGGCAACCGCACCGCCGATGGTGACGAAACGCGTGCCCGGTGTGACCGGCAAAAACCAACCCGCCGGTGCACAATAGGCAATAATATCGGCTAGCGTCGCACCGGCATCGCATTCCACCACGCCCGATTGCCCGTTGAAAAACACGATGCGCTTATCATCGCGAAAATCAGCCAGAACACCCTGATCATTATGGCAGCTGTCACCATAGGAGCGCCCTTGCCCGAAGGCCAACGTGCTACCGGCAACTTGCTCGGACAAGCGCTTGGCGATGACACCCGCCTTATCGGCTTCCCGATCAACACGGACCAACCGGCCAAAGCTGTCATAGGACGCATCAGACATGATTGAACAAGGCCGCAAACAACAGCAAGGATGCACCCACAAAAATCATCACCTGACTGCGCCAATCGGTCATGATGAAGACCACCGGATCTTCATTGAACTCGCGCCGCCGTGCCAACACCCACATGCGCATGATGATGTAGAGAACCAGCGGACAGAGCGGCCACACCATCCACGGAAACTGGTACAGCTCATACACCGCTTCGCTGTCCAGATAGAGTGCCAAAACCACGATTGCCGCAAAGCCCGAAGCAACACCGGATTGCGCAACAACGTCTTTGTCTTCAGGGCGGTAGCCACGCCCTGACAGCTTGGCTTTCTCGTCGATATCTGACTGGTCTAGTTCCACATAGCGCTTGACCAACGCCAGCGACAAAAAGAAAAACAGCGAGAAGGCCAGCAACCAGAACGATGGCTCGATCAGTGTGGCCGCAGCGCCTGCCAGAATACGGATTGTGTACAACCCGGCGAGAACCAGAACGTCAACCAGCAGCCACTGCTTGGCGCGCACCGAATAGACTGTCGTTACGAAGAGATAGATCCCCATCACCACCCAGAAGGGCCAGGCAAGGGTTAGTGTCAGCACGACCGATGTAGCCGATAACGCAATCGCAATCCGGATGGCCGAGCCAATCGGAACACGTCCTGCAGCCAGCGGACGGCGGCTTTTAGTCGGGTGTTTGCGATCCATCGACAGATCAAACAGATCGTTGAAGATGTAGACCGCTGACGCCAGAAAGCTGAACGCGAAGAACGCCACAACGACGCTCAAGACCATGGTGAAATCTAGAACCTTATGGTCCAATATAATTGGCACCGCGATCAGCGTGTTCTTCGCCCATTGATGCAGGCGCATCATTTTCAGATAATCGCGAAGCGTGGCGGTCGCCTCATCGGCAAGCATGGGTGCATCGTTGCGGCGCGCCCAGGCACGCGCTTTGGCATCGGGAGCAACCGCAATGGCTTTACGGGCGGCTTCAAACACGTCGATGTCGTCCACGCTATTGCCCATATAGTCAAAACCGGCTTCGCCGAAGCGCTGCTGCAAGCGCGCGGCCTTGGCAGCGCTGCGCAAATTCTGCGTGCGCGTTGAGCCCATCACCTCATCAAATATGCCCAGATGATCTGCAATCGCCTGCGCGTGGTTGCTGTCGCTCGCCGTGGCAAGCACAGTGTAGCGACCGGCGGCGCGCTGCTCGACAATGTAGTCGACAACCGTTTGGCGGTAATTCAACTCATCGGGCTGTGGTGCAACGCGGCAAAAAATTTCATGCTTGAAATGAGCCTTGCCGCGCGCCAGCCAAAACGGCAACAGCACGATCAACCAAGGCTTGCGCCGCAACAGTTTGAACAACACTTCAAAGAGCAGGTCACCCGCAATAAGCGTACCATCAAGGTCGACAGCCAGAGGTGTGGTTGCAATGTCTGTTCGCGCGTCCATAAAAAACCCAATATGAAAGATTGGGTGCATTTAGGACGAAGGCCGTTAATATCGGGCGAAATGAACCCATATTGGTGGCATTTTAAGGATCAAATTCGGCTTAGGGTTAATCGATTATGAGCGTATACGGCGCGGCCTCGGCCGCACCTATTGCACAACCGCCGCGCCCTCAACCAATGAAATGGTCTCATCACCTTCAATGGCCAACAGGTCACCATTGGGTGCTGTCATGAAGCAACCAGCTTCGCATAAAGTGATCGTTTGGGCAGGATCAACAACCACTTCTGAACGCTCACCGTTTTCTGTGATGCGCAATGTATGCGCTGAGGCGTCATTGTTGGTCAGTTCCGCAGCAACCACAGAACCGGCGCTCCACAACACGACAGCCGCAACGGCGGCAAATTCCAAAACATTTTTCATCATCTTGCCTTTCTGGCACACGCGTACACACGCACTTGGTTCATGTTCATCATTAAACACATCCCAGGCTGAACATAAGCTGAATGGCTCAATCATCATCACCGGTCTTCGTTTTCGAGGTGGCAATCACGTCGAATTCAGGCTTTTCGTCAAGCACTGACGGTTTTTCCTGCCCCGCAAACCGAACATTGATATCCCGCTTGGGAAACGGAATTTCAATACCATGCGCAGCAAAGCGCTTAACAATTTCCAATCGGATTTCAGTACGGGTGCCCATGCCAAACGATACGTCGGACAGATAACAGTACAACGTGAAATCCAGCGACGATGCGCCGAAATCCTGAAATGCCACAAAAGGTTCAGGATTGCTCAAAACGCGCGGGTGATCATTGGCGATCTCCAGAAGAACATCCATCACCTGTTTCGGATCACTTTCGTAACCGACACCGATATTGATCTCGATACGACCCAGCGGATTGCGGTGCATCCAGTTGGAAACAGACGAGTTGATCAGCTCCGAATTGGGCAGGATAACCGTTTTCTGGTCAAACAGCTCCACTTCCGTCGCCCGCACATTGACTTTCTTGACGACGCCCGTGTAGCCGCCCGCTTCGATAATATCGCCGCTCTTGAACGGTCTTTCCGCCAGCAAAATCAAACCGGAAACGAAATTGTTGACGATGTTCTGCAGACCAAAACCGATACCGAGCGACAAGGCACCGGCGACAAAGGCTAATTGCGACAGGTTGATGCCAGCCGCCGAAACACCAATCAATCCGGCAATCGCCACACCAACATAGCCGATAGCCGTGCGGATGGATGTGCGCGCGCCGGTCTCCACCTTGCCACGCTCCAGCACGTTTTTGTCGATGACATTTTGCAGCTTGCGCGTCAGCCAGAAGCCCAACGCAAACATGCCGATGCCCGCCGCAATGCCGGTGAGCGAGATGGTGATTGAGCCAATTTGAATGCCGCTGAAAAACCAAACCACCCATGACCGGATTGTAACGCCGTCCACACCCCAGAAGCGCGCAATCAAGGGCAACCCGACCAGCAGCACAAAGCCGCCAAGCAGAAGCCCGGCCAGCAGGCCAAGTTGATCAATACGTGCGTCCGACAATTTCATCTTGTCGCCGAGCCAGTCACCGAACAGGGAATTACCGATGGCCCCTTCCGCAGCCGTTGCCCGCGCCGCGCTGAAGCCGATCAACATGGTGATGAGGATGGCGCCGGTGAAAACAATCTGCTGCGCCAAAAACCGACCGAACCCGATATAACCTGTTATCGCGCTTAAAATGACCGTCACGCCCAAGCCGACCAGAAGCCATTTGAGCCATGAAGCCCACCGCCCATTGTCTCCATTCAGCCAACCCGCCTGTGTGGTTTCGTCAAATGGTCTTTGGAAAGCGATGATGACCAGCAGCACACCGGTTATGATTGAGGTGAACAGGCTTTTCGCCACGGTGATCGTCAAAGCGTGGCCAAACACGCCGTTGAATTGCGTCAACAGAAAGTCTGCGACCGTTACCGCGCCCATGGCCACCATCAACAGTTTAAGGGGCAACGCAGAGCGCTGCGCAACGGGGATAATGCGCCACTGGGCGCGCCCGGGCGAAAACAGCGCCTCTGCCAACCGCCAGACGAAAACCAGCAGCAGGGCACCAACCAGTATCGCCTGAAGCAGAACCTCAATGTCGGTGCGCAAAACACCAGAGAAGTGAAACAGGCCGTAGACCAAAGACAGTGTCACCACCGTCATCAAAAACGGCAACAGGGCAAAGCTGAAACCGGTCGTCAGCTGGGCAAAATAGCTCGGTTTTCCCTCAGTGGTGAAACGCTCAATCAACCGACGGAAGAAGCGCTGGCCGAAGGTTGCACGCATAAACAACAGCAGCGCAGAAAGCGCGAACACAGCCATCAAAGCGCCCTGCTTGGTGCGCCATGTAAAGCCAAGCCAAGAGTCCACCCGACGCAACAAAGATTGCCAGCGCTCGCCCACGTCCTGTACGAATTGGTCGCTGAAGGCGAGCCGGATATCGTAGCGCTCGGACAGCGTATTGGCGAACAGATCGCGGCGTGCTTCAGCGATTTCGTCTATCGCCGCGCGTAGCTGCACCGAGCTTTGTTCTAGCATCGATAGCAACCGGTTGACCTGCGCCCGCTCTTCAATGAGCGCGGCGCGCTCTTGGGTGACGAGTTCAGGCTCAGGCGGTTCATCGGCGCCAGGCTGGTTGCCTAACTGCTCCAACCGTGCACGGATTGACGCCAGACGCGGCGAAAGCGCCACCGCTTCATTCAGCGTCATGTCAAGCCGCTCGGCCAATGTGCGGTTCAAGGCGACGAGCGCATCGTCATCATCCAGACTGTCATTGACCGCACTGATTGTCCCCTCGGTTTCAGTGACAAGCCGTTCAACGCCCGAAACCCGCTCAGGCCCCACAGCATCAACCTGCGCTAACGCGCCCCCAACCGGCGGACAAACGAGCGCCAAAACCAGAATCAAAAAATATGCAGTACGTCTCATGCCACGGGCTTATCACACTCAAAACAGTTGCACACCGAATTGTCGGCCTCACCATGTCGGCGCAAAGCCGATTGAGGGCGGATTTTTGGGATGACACGCCAAAGGATTTAATTAGGCTGATGGCCACGGTGTCGAACCGCCACACAGGAGCCCAACCGTAATGGCGCGCTACTCAGCAATGCAAATCATCAAGCAGGCACTGGCCGGCAATGAAGGCTGGCAGCCCGCTTGGCGCAAAGCGACACCAAAGCCGGGCTATGACGTCATCATCGTGGGTGGTGGCGGCCATGGCTTGGCAACCGCCTATTATCTGGCCAAAGAGCACGGCATCACCAATGTGGCCGTGCTCGAAAAGGGCTGGCTTGGCAGCGGCAATATCGGCCGCAACACCACCATCGTGCGCTCCAACTACCTTCTCAAAGGTAACACGCCGTTTTATGAGCATTCGCTGAAATTGTGGGAAGGCCTATCGCATGAGCTGAACTACAATGTGATGTTCTCTCAACGCTCGATCATCAATCTGTTTCACACACCCGGCCAGGAAGACGACGCGGCGCGGCGCGGCAATTCCATGCTGCTTCAAGGTGTCGATGCGCGCTTTGTGCGGCCCGATGAGTTGGCGCGGCGCGTCCCCGGCCTCAACCTGTCGGGCAAGACGCGCTTTCCGGTTTTAGGTGGCTTGGAGCAGCCGCGTGCAGGCACCGCACGCCATGACGCGGTGGCATGGGGCTATGCCCGTGCTGCTGACCAGCT
>JBAUIL010000265.1:0-5013 GCA_049682915.1 Ahrensia sp.
AGGCCGGAGACAGTAAGGCCCGCCTCTTCCAGCGCGTCCTTGAAGTCGATATTGACTTCGTAGCGGTGGCGGTGGCGTTCGTTGATTTTGGTGTCGCCATAAATTTCGGCAATCTTAGTGCCTTCAATCAGTTTGGCATCATAGGCACCAAGGCGCATTGTGCCGCCGAGATCACCGCTGGCGGAGCGCTTTTCCAGCATATTGCCCTTCAGCCACTCAGTCATGATGCCGACAACATTCGTGCCTTTTTTCTCAAACTCGCTAGAGACCGCGTCTTCAACGCCAGCCAGATTGCGCGCCGCGTCCAGCACAGCCATCTGCATGCCGTAGCAAATGCCAAAATACGGCACTTTTTTCTCACGCGCATAGCGCGCAGCGGCGATTTTGCCCTCAGCACCCCGCTCGCCAAAGCCGCCCGGCACGAGAATGCCATGCACGCCTTCCAAATATGGCGCAGGATCATTGCTCTCGAACACTTCTGATTCGATCCATTCGAGATTGACGCGTACCTTGTTAGCGATGCCGCCATGGATGAGCGCTTCCATCAGTGATTTATAGGCGTCCAGCAGGCCGGTATATTTGCCGATTACCGCGATTGTCACATCCGCTTCAGGCTTGTGGATGCGGTCTGAAATGTCGTTCCACACAGCCATGCGCGGCTTGGGCGCAGGCTCAATGCCGAAGGCGGCGAGCACTTCCCGGTCGAGGCCTTCTTCATGGTAGGCCTTGGGCACATCATAAATGGATTTGACATCCAGCGCCTGAATGACAGCGCTTTCGCGCACATTGCAGAACTGCGACAGCTTGCGGCGCTCGGCCTGCGGAATCTCTCGGTCGGCGCGGACCAGCAAAATATCGGGTGCAATACCGATGGAGCGCAGCTCTTTGACGGAGTGCTGTGTCGGCTTGGTTTTCAATTCGCCCGCCGCCGCAATCCACGGCATCAGCGTCAGGTGAACATAGACTGCGTTGCCACGCGGCAGATCATTGCCCAATTGGCGAATCGCTTCCATGAACGGCATGGCCTCGATGTCACCGGCAGTACCGCCAATCTCACACAGCACGAAATCATAGGTATCGTTGCCTTCCAGCACGAACTGTTTGATCTCGTCGGTCACGTGCGGAATCACCTGCACCGTCGCGCCAAGGTAATCGCCGCGGCGTTCTTTGGTGATGATGTTCTGGTAGATGCGACCAGTTGTGATGTTGTCGTTCTGGTTGGCCGAACGCCCGGTAAAACGCTCATAATGGCCCAGATCCAGATCGGTCTCCGCTCCGTCATCGGTCACAAACACTTCGCCATGCTGATAAGGCGACATCGTGCCGGGATCGACATTGAGATAGGGATCAAGCTTTTTAAGCCGTACGGAATAGCCCCGTGCTTGCAAAAGCGCGCCAAGAGCTGCGGATGCGATGCCTTTTCCAAGGGAAGAAACCACGCCACCAGTAATGAAAACATATCGTGCCATGGAAGTCCCGATTAGAGCGCGCATTGCAATCGCGCAAACAAAAAATCGCCCGAAGGCGACTTTTCCATTGATGAATTTTCGAATGCCCGAATTTAGTTGTTGGGCACAGCCGGCGCGGGTTCTTCGGTCGCTGCTGGTCCAAGTTGGTCAAGCAGGCCGCCGCCGGTGGGCACACCGCCCTCTTCTCCAGCGGGCTGTTGAATGGTCGGCACCTGGTCCAGCACGTCTGTCGCGTCCTCGCCATAACGACCGATCACACCGAGCATGATTGACGTGGCAAAAAACGCCGCACCCAAAATGGTGGTCGAACGGGTAAGCGTGTCGGCTGCACTGCGCGCCGTCATCATGCCACCGCCGCTGCCGCCGCCAATACCCAGGCCACCGCCTTCTGACTTTTGCAGCAACACCACACCCACAAGCGCGACAACAATCATCAAATGAATGACAATAAGAACAGTTTCCATCGTTTCCTCTGATCCGCCATCGTGCGGATGCTCAGTTTTGGCCCGTCTCTACAGACCAATGCGCGACTTGCCAAGCGCGCCAAGCCTTTATTTGCGGTCAAATACCATTTGCAGCTTCACAAATGGCGAGGAAATCCGCCGATTTCAAGCTCGCGCCACCAATCAAGCCGCCATCCACATTGGCAACGGCGAAAATCTCGCCCGCATTGGACGGTTTTACTGAACCGCCATACAAAATGCGCATCATCGCGCCATCCTTGAACCGCGCGCACAGCGCATCGCGGATAACGGTGTGGATTTCTTCAATATCGCCGGTCGAGGCCGTAAGCCCTGTACCGATGGCCCAAACCGGCTCATAGGCGACAACCGTGTTTTGAGCGTTGGCCGCATCTGGCACACTGTCGGTCAATTGTGACAGCACAATCTCAGCAGCCTTGCCCGCTTCGCGTTCCGTTTGGGTTTCACCCACGCAGATCACCGCAATAAGTCCGGCATCAATAGCCGCTTGTGCTTTGGCAGCCACCGTTTCGCTGTTCTCGCCATGGTCGGCGCGGCGTTCTGAATGGCCGACAATCACCAGCTTCGCTCCCGCGTCCACCAACATATCGGCAGCGGTGTCGCCCGTATGGGCACCATTGGCCGCCGCATGCACATCCTGTCCGCCGATCATCAGTGCTGTGGCGTCAACGGCCTGTGCAGCCCGGTGGATCAACGTGGCCGGCACACAAAGAGCCATATCAACGCCTGGCTTTACCTGCGCAGCAACCGCCTGCGCTTCGCCAAGCACGGCAGATGTGCCGTTCATTTTCCAGTTACCAGCTACAAAGGGTTTGACGTTGGGTGTCATGGGTGGCTCCATCAATCGCTAAGTCTGGCTAAGCTGCTAACGGGTTTAGGTTCATTGTAAAGACCGCAGCCATGGCAAATTCGTCTGTATTGTTACCATCTGGTTGGAATGTCGGCCTGTTTGCCTTGCGTCCGTCCAAATCCGTTCATAAAAGCAAAGCTGATTTGATCTCCTGAAAGGCTCGCCATGCTCGGTGCACTTCGTTCTTCGGCCAAAACCTGGGTCGCCAAAATTCTACTTCTGCTGCTCGTTGCCAGTTTCGCGGTGTGGGGTATTTCCGGCCAGATAACCAGCGGCGTTGGCGGCAACACCGTGCTGACCGCTGGTGACACCACCGTTTCCGTCGATGATTACCGCCTGGCCTATAATCGCGGCTTTCAGCAATTGCGCAGCCAGTTTGGCCAACAATTGACGCGCGAGCAGGCAAGTCTTTTTGGTTTGGACAATCGGGTGTTGAGCCAATTGGCCGCCGGTGCGGTGCTTGATGAGCAGGCCCGTTCCATGAAACTTGGCCTGACCAAGGAAGGCTTGGCCCAAGTGATTGCCGAAGATGCCCAAAACTGGGGCGGCGGCGCCAACTTCAACCGCGAAATGCTGCGCCAGGTTTTGCGTCAGGTTGGCCTGACCGAAGAGCAATATGTGACATCGCTTGAAGATGTGGCAATCCGCCAGCAATTGATTCAGGCAACCGTCGAAGGCTTGCAAGCGCCAGACGTTTTGAAAGCTGCCCTTTTCCGGCATCAGGGCGAGAGCCGTGATGTGAGTTTTGTGCGCATTGCATCGCCTGCATTGCCGGAAATTGAAACACCGGCGGACGCTGACCTTGAGGCCTATTTCAACGACAACAGCGCGCAATACCGCGCTCCGGAATACCGTCAAATCCGCTATGTGCGCCTGACAAGTGAAGAAATCGCCGACCCGTCCACGATTGCCGCAAGCACTGTACGCGCGGAGTATGAGGCAACAAAATCCAAGTACGGCACACCGGAAACAAGAACCATTCAACAACTGGTTTTTCCTGACCAAACCGCGGCACAACAAGCACGCGAACGCATTTTGGCAGGCGAAGATTTTGCGGCAGTGCTCGAAGGTTTGGGCCGCACTGAAGCAGACTTTACGCTGGGCGATCTGGCCAAAGATGCCCTGCCCGACCCAGTTATTGCAGAAGCTGCCTTTGCTCTTCAAAGCACCGATGACGTGAGCTCCGTTATCGATGGCGCATTTGGTCCTGTATTGTTGCGCGTCACATCAATCACGCCTGAAAGCGTTCAGCCTTTCGAAGAGGTAGAAGCGGAACTGCGGCAGGAATTGGCATTGGTCGAGGCCAATGAGGTGTTGCTGAATGTGCATGACGCCTATGAAGACGCACGCGCTGGCGGCAACACGATGGCCGAAGCCGCACAGGCACAGCAGTTGGACATGGTAACCATCGACGCCATTGACCGCCAAGGCCGTTTGCAGGACGGCACACAGTATCAAGGCTTGACCGAACTCAATGATCTGCTCAACCAGGCTTTCCAGGCTGATATTATGGAAGAAACACCACCAATCTCCGCCGGGCGCAGCGGCTTTTTGTGGTACGAAGTGGTTGATGTGATTGCCGATCGCGACCGCACATTCGACGAAGCACGTGAAGCGGTGACCGCGGACTACATCGCCAGCCAAGAAGCCAGCCAGTTGGATGATGAAGCTACCCGCATTGCCGCACTGATGGAAGACAGCACCGACCTGCAAGCCATAGCCGATGAAAACGGCTATCCGCTTGAACAAAAATTCGGCTTGAACCGCGCGTCAAATGATGGCGATTTCAGCGCTGACGGCATCGCGGCGGTGTTTGGTGTCGGTCCTGATGGCGTTGCAGTCGCATCAACCGCCGACAATAATGGCCGACTGGTGTTCAAGGTCTCCGCGATCAACGCGCCCTTGGGCGATGCGGGCAGCCTGTCAGAGGGCGTTGCGCGCACGGTGGATGGCAATGTGGCCGATGATTTGCTGGACCAGATGATTGGCCGCGCGCAAAATGAAATCACTGTTACGGTGAACCAAGCAGCGATCACTTTCGCGCAGCAGTCAAACTAACGCAGTCTGGAACCCGGATGGATACGCTCAAACCAATCATCGCCAAGGTCGCCGACGGCCGTTCGCTATCGGTCGAAGAGGCGCGCAACGCTTTTGACATTATGATGTCCGGTGACGCCACGCCGTCACAAATTGCGGGCTTTCTGATGGCCTT
>JBAUIL010000266.1:0-1816 GCA_049682915.1 Ahrensia sp.
GCAATCGCCTCGGTGACCGGCGGATGAGACACCAGCACAGCGGCCACACCGCCCAGCGCGGTAAATGCCATAACCCCCGCATTAAACAGGCCCGCATAGCCCCATTGCAGGTTGAGGCCCATCGCCATGACAGCGGAGACCAGGCTCATATTCAAAATGGCAAGCGCAACGGCAGGCGACTGGAACCAGCCGACAGCCACCAAGGCCGCCCCCATGAACAAGAACACCACCGGTACCCGCCAAGCGGAGGCTTGCTCTTCGGTTTGGCGCGGCGCCTGCTTGGGCAACTCAGTTTTGGTTTCGGCTTGGGTGTCCGGCGCGGCGTCCATGGTTTGCTCACTCATTTAATCACGGCTCCCCGGAAGATGCCCGTCGGTCTTATCAACAACACCACCACGAGGATGATGAAGGAGACCGCGAATTTGTAGTCCGTCGACAGAAATTGCAGCAGGCCTTCAGGCGCCCACGCTTCGGGTACCATGTAGGTTGCCGCGCGCTTGTAGGCATAGGTCAGCATCACCTCGGAGAACGCGACGATATAGCCGCCTACCACCGCGCCAATCGGCTGACCGATGCCACCCAAAATGGCAGCCGCGAAAATGGGGAGCAACAGTTGGAAATAGGTGAACGGCTTGAAGCTTTTGTCCAGGCCGTAGAGCGCACCCGCGATCGTAGCGAGCGCGGCGGCGATAATCCATGTGACCAGCACCACCCGGTCCGGATTGACACCGGACAGCAGCGCCAGATCTTCGTTGGATGCGTAAGCACGCATCGCCTTGCCCATGCGCGACCGGTTGAGAAAAACAAAAAGCGCCACCACAACCAGCAGAGCGACGACCACAGTAATGGCTTGTGTTGTCTGGATGGTCAGCGCCTCGCTCAGACCGCTCCACTCGCGGAAATCGCGCGCGCCCACGACAAAGCGCTCGCCATCGGTGAAGCGCCTGTCTTCGGTACCCATGATGAAACGCACAATGGCCGACAGCATGAACATCACGCCGACCGATGATATCACCAGCACCACGGGTGCCGCGCGTTTTTTGCGGTAGAATTGGAAAACGGACCTGTCGATGGCGATCGCGGCAATCGCTGTCAGCGCGATGGCAGGCACGATGGCGATCAATGCCGTGGGCAATGGCCCGCCGGTGATGCCCATGCTTTGCAAGCCCCAGGTCAGCAAGATGACCATGGTCGTGCCAAACGCCATCAGGTCGCCATGGGCGAAATTGGCAAAGCGCAAAATGCCGAACACCAGCGTGACGCCCAGCGCGCCCAGCGCCAGCTGTGAGCCGTAGGTCAGTGCAGGCACAAACACGAAGTTGGTCATAACCACCAGCGCGTTGAGAAAATCGGTCATTGTGGGCATGGTTTCCAAAGGCTCAGCCCCCCAAGAATGATTTGCGGACTTCAGGATTGGCGAGCAGTTCCTCGCCGGTGCCTGTGCGCCAGTTTGTGCCGCCGACCAGCACATAGCCACGGTCTGCAATTTCAAGCGCTTGGCGGGCGTTTTGTTCGACCATCAACACGGCCAAGCCAACGGCGCGCACTTCCAAGATGCGGTCAAATAATTCGTCCATCACGATGGGTGATACCCCTGCGGTCGGCTCGTCCAACATCAAGACACTTGGTTGGGTCATCAAAGCGCGCCCGACGGCGACTTGCTGGCGCTGACCGCCGGACAATTCGCCAGCGTGCTGGCGGCGCTTTTCATGCAAAATCGGAAACAGCTCATAGACCTGATCCATCGTCTCGCGAAAATTATCACGGCGCAGATAGGCACCCATTTCGAGATTTTCTTCCACGCTCATCGTCGCAA
>JBAUIL010000267.1:0-3351 GCA_049682915.1 Ahrensia sp.
CACAACTTGCCTTCGCCATCAAAAACGCCTGCAAGGA
Organism: Ahrensia sp.; assembly: GCA_049682915.1. GTDB lineage: Bacteria > Pseudomonadota > Alphaproteobacteria > Rhizobiales > Rhizobiaceae > JBCDLI01. The sequence continues at coordinate 38 of JBAUIL010000267.1, forward strand.
CGTCGGCTATTACGAAACCATGACATCGGATGCAGGTGTCGAGAGCCGCATGGCCAACGGCGCGCTGACAGCCCTCAAGGATGCGGTCGCTGATGGTCGTGGCGATCAAATGGTCAGTCAAATGGTCGATTTTTATGCCGATGAGTTCAAAAAATAGGTTTCGGTTTTCTCCCTGGATGGCCCGCGCGCACCAAATCGGTGTCGCGGGCCGTTTGCTTTTTATAATGCCTCTGTTTTCATTTATGTTGGCATTTGCCGCCTGCCGCCTATCTCGTTATCAAGCAATCTAAATCAACGCGTGGGCGCTAATGGCGTAACCACCTATTCGACGGGGCAGGGGAACCAACACCATGGCAAAAGTAGCATTTATCGGTTTGGGCGTGATGGGATACCCGATGGCGGGCTACCTCGCGAAAGGCGGCCACGAGGTCACGGTCTATAATCGTACGACGCAAAAAGCTGAAAAATGGGCGAAGGAATATGGTGGCGCTTTTGCAGCCACACCGGCGCAAGCGGCTGATGGCGCTGATTTTGTTTTCAGCTGCGTTGGCAATGATGATGATTTGCGCTCAGTCACCACGGGTGCGGACGGTGCTTTTGAAACCTTGAAACAAGGCGCGATCTTTATCGACAACACGACTGCGTCGGCGGAAGTCGCGCGGGAACTCTACGCAGCCGCAGCCGACAAGGGCGTGGGCTTCATTGATGCGCCGGTGTCCGGTGGTCAGGCGGGCGCTGAAAACGGCGTTCTGACGGTGATGTGCGGCGGTGATGCGGCGACTTTTGAAAAAGCCAAGCCGGTCATTGCGTGCTACGCGAAAATGGTCGGCCTAATGGGCCCTGCCGGTTCAGGGCAACTGACTAAAATGGTCAATCAGATTTGCATTGCCGGGCTGGTGCAGGGGTTGGCCGAGGGCATTCACTTTGCACAAAATGCCGGCCTCGATGTCGAAGCGGTTATCGACGTTATCTCAAAAGGTGCAGCAGGCTCGTGGCAAATGGAAAACCGCCACAAGACCATGAACCAGGGCGAATATAACCACGGCTTTGCCGTTGACTGGATGCGAAAAGATTTGGCGATTTGCCTGAGCGAAGCCGACCGCAACGGATCGAGCTTGCCCGGAACCGCGCTTATCGACCAATATTATGGCGACGTGCAGCGTATGGGCGGCAGCCGGTGGGACACGTCGTCGCTGCTGGCGCGCCTCAACCATTTGAAGGGCAAATGACGGTATACGCCTTCAATGGATCGTGCCCCCAGTTCATCAGGGAATAGCGCCAAGCGGAGTTCTCGACATCGTCGTCGGGTCCGCTTTGAGCGGTGTGGCGTTTGATGTATCCGACCACCTTCGCCATATGCTCCCAATCCTCTTGACTGAGATCGTCCTTATCGGTCTGAAGAATGTCTACAATGCGCTCACCGGACTTGTGGCCGATGCTCTCGCCGTCGCCACTGTCTGAACCTACCGATTGGCTTTCATCCGTTTGCAACCAATCCGACAGCTCTGTGGGTGCCATGTTGACCAGATCGCGCCATTCTCCCCACACGGTTTTCTTGGATTTGCTGGTGCTCATATTCAATCGCCTTCATCGTTGAAGCGGCACAACGCATCAATGTCGATCCGGTTTCACCAAAGTGGGCATGGACGTGGCTGCGAGTCCATGACTCGCAACCAGCACGACTTGCAACCAAGCGGCACCATGCGCAAATAAGCCCGTCAAAAAGAGAAAACAGTCCGTATGATTCGATCCGACAGTTGCTTAGCTCTCACCCCGACACCGGATACCGGGGGTCGCTGATGCGCTATGCGATCTTTTTTACGCCACCGCGCGGTGCGCAATTGCTTGGCCTTGCCCACGGATGGATCGGACGTGATGCGTTCACCGGTGAGGCCACGCCAGTGCAACCAATCGCACAACTCTCGCCGGTCGAGATTATCGACTTTTCCTCATTTCCGCGCCTCTATGGTTTCCACGCCACGCTGAAAGCGCCGTTTCGTTTGCGGGAAGGGCAATCCGTTGACGCGCTGCGAACAGCCGTCGACCAATGGGTGCGCATCACACCGCCCGCCGCGATAGACGTGCTGCAACTCAAGCGGTTGGGCGCGCATTTTGCTTTAATGCCGCAGGCGCCTTGCGCCGATGTCAACGCGCTGGCAGCAAGCTGCGTGCGTCACTTCGAGCCATTCCGGGCCGCGTTGACTGACGCGGAAATAGAGCGCCGGCGGCCTGCACAATTGACGGATCAACAACGCGCCTATCTCCTTGACTATGGCTATCCCTATGTTTTTGACGCGTTTCGTTTTCACATGACATTGACACGCGCTGTGAGCGAAGAGGAAGCCGACACTATCGGTGCAGCTTTGCAGCACCACTTTGCGCCGCTGCTTGGCAAGCCGTTAGCCATTGATGGTGTGGGACTATTCTGTCAGCCTGAAAACGGTGCGAATTTTACCATTGAGCATTACGCACCGTTGGGCGGCGGAGGGGAAAGCCAAGACAATGTCTGAGTTGATACTCACCAATGCGCAACTTGTCCTGCGTGACCGTGTTTTGCGGGGCACCCTTCAAATCAAGGACGGGTTGATTGCAGACATAGCTGAAGGGCGCAGCGGCGTCGGCCAGGATGTCGAGGACGATTACATCATTCCTGGCCTGATTGAGTTGCACACCGACCATCTGGAAACCCATTACGCGCCACGCCCGAGCGTCCGCTGGAACTTGACCGCCGCCATCCAGTCCCATGATGCGCAAATTGCAGCCTCCGGCATTACCACGGTGTTTGATTGCTTGCGGCTGGGATCCGTTGAGGATGATGGCTTCGCCAAGGGGGAAATGCGGTCCATGTCAAAGGCGATCGCCAACGCCCAGCAAGACGGACGGTTGCGCGCCGAACATCGCATCCATCTGCGCTGCGAAGTCTCCGCACCCAATGTGCTGGACCACTTTGCAGAGTTTGACGATGACCCGAATGTCGGCTTGCTCTCCCTCATGGACCATGCGCCGGGTCAGCGGCAGTTTCAGACCATGGACCAGTATATTCTGTATTATAAAAAGCAGCGCGGCTTGAGTGACGCTGAATTCGACGCTTTCTGTGCGTTCCGCATCAACCAGTCGGAGACCTATTCAAAGCAGCACCGCCAAACGCTTGCCAAAGCGTGCCACAGCCGCGCTATTGCCGTTGCCAGCCATGATGATGCAACGATTGAGCATGTGGACGAGTCCGAGGCCCTCGGCGTCAGTGTTGCAGAGTTTCCCACCAGCATCACGGCAGCAGAAGCATCCCATGCGCGCGGCATGGGGGTGTTGATGGG
>JBAUIL010000268.1:0-1964 GCA_049682915.1 Ahrensia sp.
GGCGAGAGTTGTGCGATCGGTTGCACTGGCGTGGCCTCACCGGTGAACGCATCACGTCCGATCCATCCGTGGGCAAGGCCAAGCAATTGCGCACCGCGCGGTGGCGTAAAAAAGATCGCATAGCGCATCAGCGACGCCCGGTATCCGGTGTCGGGGTGAGAGCTGTGCAACTGTCGGATCGAATCATACGGACTGTTTTCTCTTTTTGACGGGCTTATTTGCGCATGGTGCCGCTTGGTTGCAAGTCATGTTGGGTGCAGGTCATGGAGGGGCAGTCACGCCCTTACCCGCTTTGGTGAAACCAGATCGACATTGATGCGTTGTGCCGCTTCAACGATGAAGGCGATTGAATATGAGCACCAGCAAATCCAAGAATACCGTGTGGGAAGAATGGCGCGATCTGGTCAACATGGCACCCAAAGAGCTGTCGGATTGGTTGCAAACGGATGAAAGCCAATCGGTAGGTTCAGACAGTGGCGACGGCGAGAGCATCGGCCAGAAGTCCGGTGAGCGCATTGTAGACATTCTGCGGACCAACAAAGACGATCTCAGTCAAGAGGATTGGGAGCATATGGCGAAGGTGATAGGATACATCAAACGCCACACCGCCCAAAACGGACCCGAAGACGATGTCGGGAACTCCGCTTGGCGCTATTCGCTGATGAACTGGGGGCACGATCCATTGAAGGCGTAGACCGTCATTTATCCTTCAAATGGTTGAGGCGTGCCAACAGTGATGACGTGTCCCACCGGCTGCCGCCCATACGCTGCACGTCGCCATAATATTGGTCGATAAGCGCGGTTCCGGGCAAGCTCGATCCGTTGCGGTCGGCTTCGCTCAGGCAAATCGCCAAATCTTTGCGCATCCAGTCAACGGCAAAGCCGTGGTTGTATTCGCCTTGATTCATGGTCTTGTGGCGGTTTTCCATCTGCCACGAGCCTGCAGCCCCTTTTGAGATGACGTCGATAACCGCCTCGACATCAAGACCAGCGTTTTGTGCAAAGTGAATGCCCTCGGCCAGCCCCTGCACGAGCCCGGCAATACAAATCTGATTGACCATTTTAGTCAGTTGCCCTGAACCGGCTGGGCCCATCAGGCCGACCATTTTCGCGTAGCACGCAATAACCGGCTTGGCTTTCTCGAACGTTGCCGCGTCACCGCCGCACATGACCGTCAGAACGCCGTTTTCGGCACCCGCTTGACCACCGGACACCGGCGCATCGATGAAGCCCACGCCTTTTTCGCTGGCGGCGGCATAGAGTTCCCGCGCGACTTCCGCCGACGCAGTCGTGTTGTCGATAAAGATCGCGCCTTGTTTCAAGGTTTCAAAAGCACCGTCCGCACCCGTAGTGACTGAGCGCAGATCATCATCATTGCCAACACAACTGAAAACAAAATCAGCGCCATCAGCCGCTTGCGCCGGTGTGGCTGCACATGCGCCACCATATTCCTTCGCCCATTTTTCAGCTTTTTGCGTCGTACGGTTATAGACCGTAACCTCGTGGCCGCCTTTAGCGAGGTAGCCCGCCATCGGGTATCCCATCACGCCCAAACCGATAAATGCTACTTTTGCCATGCTGTTGGTTCCCCTGCCCTGTCGAATAGGTGGCTACGCCATTAGCGCCCACGCGTTGATTTAGAATGCTTGATAACGAGATAGGCGGCAGGCGGCAAATGCCAACATGAATGAAAACAGAGGCTTTATAAAAAGCAAACGGCCCACGACACCGAGATAGTGCACGCAGGCCGTCCAGGGAGAAAAGCAAAAACTATTTTTTGAACTCATCGGCATAAAAATCGACCATTTGACTGACCATTTGATCGCCACGACCATCGGCGACCGCATCCTTGAGGGCTGTCAGCGCGCCGTTGGCCATGCGGCTCTCGACACCTGCATCCGATGTCATGGTTTCGTAATAGCCGACGTCCTTGCAGGCGTTTTTGATGGCGAAGGCAAGTTGTG
>JBAUIL010000269.1:0-5760 GCA_049682915.1 Ahrensia sp.
CGTGTTGGCCTGCATATCGCTGTCGCGCAGCACCTGGTGGCCGGATTGCGCCATCGATAATTGCACCAGGCCTGAGCAATCAATGCCGAGCGCAGACGCGCCACCCCACAGATAAGGCACGTGCAGCAGCGTTTCGGCAACGGCCACATAATCATCGTTGAACGTGCCTAGTGGCATTAGATGCTTGGCTATGATCGCTTCGCCGCGATCGGTGATCGCATAGCGCGTGCCGCGTTGTTCAATCTGATCGACCACCGCCACGCAGCTGCCCATCGACAATTTTTCACCAAAGGGCGTTTTAAGGTTTGGCTCTTGATAGGTGAAGGTTGCGGGGACAACGGCGCGATGGGTCGGCTGCCATGAGGCGGCATCTGATTGAGCGTCGATTGCATCGAGCGCACAATAGCCGACATAGCCGTCGGCATGGGCCTGCACCCATGCCCAACCATCGCGCTGGTCAAACACGGTCACCTTTTGGCCGCGCAGTAATTGCGTGTCGATGCCGCGGCTTGCGTCTGGCGCGGGCCGAAGATCGACCACCGGCGCTTGTACCGTGGCGGCTTTGCCATCGACATAGTTAGCCGCCCCGACCTGACCACGCAGCCGGCTGTCTGCCAGCTCCGCGCGGAAGGCGTGCAATCGTCGGTCCAAATCCGTTGTCATGGCGCAAGCCGCTTGGCTTTGTCGATCACCAAATCCGCAAGCCGCTCAAGATAGAGCGAGCCTTCCACGGTGCGCGCGATGATGACATTGCGGCGGTCGCGCGGGTCGCGGTGCCGGCTGACCAGTTTGAGCGCGCCCATGGCGTCCAGCGCGCGGGTGATGACCGGCTTGGTGACCTGCAAGCGCGCCGCCAGTCCGCGCACCGTGTGCGGTGGTGCTTCCATATAAATGGTCAGCAAAATCGTCATTTGGCGCGTCGTCAGGTCCGGCATATCGCTGCGCACCTGCGCGAGCGAGATACCCTGTAAGAGCGTAAGTGCCTGGCTTGGCTTGAGCGTATAGAGCATGGGCGGCTTCAATCATGACGGTGCCGAAACAATATGCCCCGCTTTTTGCAACGGCTGCAAGCCAATAAGTATCCGCTCATTCCAGGTCGGCGGCTATGACGTCAAACAAAGCGCGAATGCCCTGCGCTTCCGCTCCGATAGCGGCGTGCGGCTTGGCACTGTTGCTCCACGCAAACACGTCAAAATGGCTCCAGCTGGTGGTGTGCTCGACAAAGCGCTGCAAGAACAGCGCAGCGGTGATTGAGCCCGCCATGCCATCGGTGGTGATGTTGCACAGATCGGCAACATGGCTCTTGAGCCCCGGCGCATAAGGTTGCCAGAGCGGCAACCGCCACATCGGATCATGACAGGCGACCGAGGCTGCAGCCAGCGCGTCAGCAAAAGCGTCATCGGTTGAATAAAATGGCGGCACATCCGGCCCCAGCGCCACGCGCGCCGCACCCGTCAGCGTTGCCATATCGATGATGCGGTCGGGCTTTTCCTCGTCCGCCAAGGTCAACGCGTCCGCCAGCACCAAGCGCCCTTCGGCGTCCGTATTGCCAATTTCCACGGTCAGGCCCTTGCGGGTCGGCAGCACATCACCGGGGCGGAAAGCATTGCCCGCGATTGAATTTTCAACCGCCGGTATCAACACACGCAGCCGCACATTCAGCTTGGCTTCCATGATCATCTGCGCCAGCGCCAACACATGGGCCGCGCCGCCCATGTCTTTTTTCATGTTGCGCATCGATGAGCCGGGCTTGATGTTAAGACCGCCAGTATCATAGGCGACCCCCTTGCCGACCAGAGTGAGTTTGGGTGCTTTGCGGTTACCCCAGGTGAAATCGATCAGGCGCGGCGGCGTGGTTGACGCGCGCCCGACCGCATGGACCATCGGCAGATTGGCTTTGAGCAGATCATCACCACGGGTCACCTTGATGGTGGCTTTGTGCGCCTTGGCAAGTTTTGCGGCTGCTGCCTCGATGGCATCCGGCCCCATATCATTGGCTGGCGTGTTGACGAGATCACGCGCCAGCCAGGATGCGGCGATGGCGCGGACCGCACGATCCAGCATGGTGCCTTGTTCGACAAGCAATTGCACGCTTGCCGCATTGGCCTGCTTGTAGCGCTCAAACCGGTAGGCACCGAGGCCGAAACCGATCAACGCCAGTTCCATTTCATCATCATTGATGCCATCGAGGTGATAGAGGCTGGCGGGCAGCTTTTTTGCCAAAGCGCCGGTGCACAGCGGTTCGCTGCCATCGCCCATGCCCAACAGCACGCAGGCCAGGCCCTCGCCTTCTTTGTTGGGCACCAGCAACACATCACCGGCCTTGGCCGAAAAACGGTTGAGGGTGACCCACGCCGCCAGTGATGGCTGCTCTGACAGAAGTGGCTTCAACGACACCTCGGAAACAGCGCGAACAGGTATCACCTGTTCGCTGTCAGCTTTGGAGTGAGCAAACAGGGCACGCACAGCGTTGTTGGTCATCGGTAGCGATCTTTCAGATTAACGGTTCATTAGGGTTAACAGAATATTTCTGGAAGGTGAATCCTCTTGTCGGCATTGCGCCGCAGAGCCACCAACACTCAACCGAGGCGGTCGATCATGTATGCCACTACATCCAATACGCATCACTCGGCGATCAAGCCGCGCAAAGCCGGACGCGCCGTTGCTTTTGCCTTAAGCACAGTTTTGCTTGCCGGTTGCGCTACCAGTCCGATGACTACGGGCTCGATCCGCACCGACAAGCCTATCGAACAAATGAACGCGGTTGAGCTGCGCGGTGCGCTGGATACCTATCAAGCGGCCTATGCGCGAAAACCCGAAGATAAAACCGTCGCTATGGCCTACGCTTCCGTGCTGCGGATGAACGGCCATGACGAGCAAGCGCTCGCCGTTATGCGTAAGGCTGCTATCCAGCATGACACAGACCGAGAAGTACTGGCCGCCTATGGCAAAGCACTGGCGGGCGCAGGCGAGTTTGCCGGCGCACTGGACGCCATCGAGCGAGCACAGGATCCGACGCGTCCCGACTGGCGTCTGCTGTCAGCGGAGGGCGCAATCTACGACCAGACCGGTCGTCCGGCACTGGCGCGCGAGCGCTATCAGGATGCGCTGCAAATCGCCCCCGGCGAGCCGAGCGTCCTGTCCAACCTCGCCATGAGCCACATGCTGGCCAATGAATTGCCGATGGCGGAAAACTATCTGCGCCAGGCGGTTCAACATCCCGCAGCAGATAGCCGCGTGCGCCAGAACCTCGCACTGGTTGTCGGTCTGCAAGGCCGGTTCGACGAAGCACGCCAGATCGCCCAGCGTGAGTTGAGCCCGCAACAGGCGGCTGCGAACATGGAATATCTGCAGGGCATGCTGAGCCAGCAAAACGCCTGGAGCATGATCAAGAAAGAAGACCGCAGCGCCAATTGAGCGCATCGCTTGCACTAAGCGTTAGGCAAGCCAGCCGCCAAATTCCACCCCGGAATTGGCGGCTTTTTTGTATCGGTCAATCAAATCATAGCTAGAACATTTCCAGGTCTGTTTGACCTTCAACCGTTACTGTCGCGCTCAGTCGCTTGAATGATCAATCTTCATCGCTCAACGCGAAAGCACCGCAGGCAGTTTATGCTTGCGGTGCTTGGAGTTGATAAGACTGAGCGCGCTTGACTAGTTTTCCAGATCCTGGCGCAGTTCAATCGGGCGGTCATCCGTTGGCGGCGTGTCCGCGAAGTCAGGTTCATCAAAGGCATTGGACGCTGAAATTGTCATCGCAGCTGGGCCGAGGATGATGGCGAACAAGACCGGCAGGAAAAACAGGATCATCGGTACGGTCAATTTTGGCGGCAATGCTGCTGCTTTTTTCTCAGCCGCGTTCATCCGCATTTCGCGGCTTTCTGCTGCCAACACGCGCAGCGCCTGGCCGATAGGGGTGCCGTAGCGTTCCGCCTGAATGAGCGCCTGCATAACCGCACGAACAGTATCCAGACCGGTACGGGTGCCAAAGTTTTCATAGGCCTGGCGGCGCTCGGAGAGATAGGACAGCTCCGCGCCAACCAGCACCAGCTCTTCGGCCAATGGAATTGACTGGGTGCCAATCTCTTGCGCCACACGTTTGAACGCCGCTTCAATCGACATGCCCGATTCGACGCAGATCAACATCAAGTCGAGCGAGTCAGGCCATGCGCGCTGGATGGACGCTTTACGCTTACTCGCAGCGTTGGTGACATACAGGTTTGGCAGGTAAAATCCGATACCTGCGGAACAGATCGTCATCGACAGTTTGAAGAAGAACGGCTTATCCGCAAAGATCGCTTGCAGGCCGAAAATGTACACCGCGCCGATTGCAAGCGTGACGAATGGCAGAACGAAACGGGTGAACAGAAAAATGTTCAACGGACGCTGACCGCGGAAACCGGCAGCCCGCAAATTGGCGATTGTCTTATCGTCGGCCAGCGCTTTGCGCAGGTCCAGCTTTTCAACGATGGAACTCATACCACCGGCATCGCGGTCCATCCGCAGATTGCCATTTTTCTCGTTGACTTTCATGCGTGCGCGTTCGCGGGCGCGAATTTCATCGCGCTCAATGGCAACCGATTTCATGCGGCTACGCAGTTCGTTGCCGCTGACCATTGGTGCAACCAATGACAGGACGGTTGCAAACACGCTGATGGCGATGAGAACAGCGATCAGGAACTGGCCGGAAAAGACGACCTCTGCAATGGAGGAACTCATGGACTTAGACCTCGAAGCTGATCATTTGTTTCATCACGAAGATACCAATACCCATCCAAATGCCTGACGCGGCGAGAATGAGATTGCCTGTATCGGTGGTGAACAGCGGCATGATGTAGTCTGGTGATGTAATGTAAGTGAGGATGGCGACGACGAACGGCAGCACGCCGATGATGGCACCCGATGCTTTGGCTTCCATCGACATCGCAGACACTTTGGCCTTCATCGATTTACGCGCGCGCAGCACGTTGGAAAGGTTACCCAGCGCCTCAGCCAAGTTACCACCGGCTTGTTGCTGGATCTGAATGACGACCGCAAAGAAGTTGGCTTCGGTGACTGGCATGGTCTTGTACATACGCAAGCACGCATCAGGCGTTGAAATACCCAGTTGCTGCGCTTCTACAATGCGCTGAAACTCTGTTCGCACCGGCTCTTTGGCTTCTGCCGCAATCAGTCTCAAGCCATCGTTGAGTGGCAGACCAGATTTGATAGCGCGCACGATGATATCGATCGCATTCGGCAACTCTAGCAGAAACTTGTTCATGCGGCGCTTGCGCAAGAAGCCGGCAAACCAACGCGGCAGGCCGAAGCCGAACGCAAAACCAGCACCAAGGGCAATAAGCAACCCTGCGCCGAAGACAAGAAACAGCAGGAAAGAGACGACGCCAATTGCCGCTTGAATGACATAGAACCGCTTCACATCCATTTTGATGCCAGCTTGTTTGAGCAGCGTCTTTAGCGGCGGCTTGTTGACATCCTTATCACGCGCCTTGTTTTTGGCTTCAAGGTCTTCCAGTGCGTCGGTCACCTGCTTGCGGCGCTTGCCCGCTTCCGACTTGCCGTCCAGGCCATTGCCTATCGAACCGCCGGTCTTCAACGCTTGAAGGCGCTTGGCCGACTGTTGTTCATTTTTAATTTGGCCGTAAAAGAGAGCGTATAAAATGCCGCCGATGGAAAGGCCGGCCAGCAGCATGACACCGATTACAGTAATGCTCATGCCTGCACCTCTTCCATGCTGTCGAGCGCATTCGCCAGACGTTC
>JBAUIL010000270.1:0-13964 GCA_049682915.1 Ahrensia sp.
GCATTAAGTCTTTGTTTGTCTCATCGTTCTAGGTTTTGAGCGATGTGAACGAGCAAGGTCGAGTAAATGTTTTTCGAAACGCTGCAAATCAATATGCTTGGTGAATGGCTTGGCGTGCTGTTGCCCGATAGCAGGATTTATTTTCTGTATATTCTGTCGGCAATCATCATTGCGTTCATCGCCTATTGGCGCATCGAAAAAGCCCATGACGACCATGAGCATGACAGTGGAGCGCCCGCGCCGGAGCAGGAGCGGCCCGCGTCGTTTATCCAATATATTCTCGATCCGAAGATCATTTTTCATAATTCGACCAAGCAAGATCTGAAATTCTTCCTGGTCAACGCGTTCATCTATGCCGGTATCGCCAGCCAGTTCATGCTGACCACGCAAGGGGTGGCATGGTTCGCCCATGGCACGCTGGAAGCAGGTTTCGGTGTGCTTGAAGCGCCGATCATGACGACCGCCATGGGGCTGATCGTCTACACAATCCTCAGCGTTCTGGTCATCGACTTTATCGCTTATGGCACCCATGCGCTGCAGCACAGATGGCCGCTATTGTGGCATTTCCATGCGGTGCACCATTCCGCAGAGGTGATGACGCCGCTAACGCTTTATCGCATGCACCCGGTGGACATCGCGTTCACCGCTGTTGCCGCAGCGATTGGCACGGGCATTTCCTATGCAGGTCTGTTTTACATGACCGGCGAAGAGCCGCAGCAAATGACTGTGCTGGGGCTGAACATCATCGTCATGCTGTTTTATGTGTTTGGCTATAATCTGCGCCACAGCCACATTTGGGTCGCCTATCCGGTCTGGTTGAGCCGCATTTTCATCAGCCCGGCGCAACACCAGATCCACCATTCGTCTGATCCCAAGCATTTCGACAAGAATATGGGTCTGATCTTCTCGTTCTGGGACGGTATGTTTGGCTCGCTCTACATTCCGCGTAGGTTTGAAAAACTCACTTTCGGCCTGAGCCGCGATAACCCGAACCCGTTCAAGTCAATTGCTGATATCTACATCATGCCGTTTGGCTGGGCGCGTGAGACCATTTCGAACTGGTCGCAGGGCCGCTCGATCCGCAAGGTGGAAGCCTATGGTGCCATCGCACTGCTGGTGGTGGCCATAGTCGGCACGGATGCTTATCTTGATGGCAAGCGTCCCGGCTGGCACCTGCAGAGCCTGATGCTGGCGGACCTGACATGGACCGAGGCGCATGAAGCATTGGAACGCGGTTATGACACCGTGATTGTGCCAACCGGTGGTGTGGAGCAGAACGGCCCGTTTGTGGCGCTTGGCAAGCACAATTTTATCGTCGAGAAGACTGCGACAGAGATGGCAACCGCGCTTGGCAATACGCTGGTTGCGCCGGTGATGGCCTATGTGCCGGAAGGCGATATCGAAAGCCGCGAAGGCCATATGGCGTTTACCGGCACACTGAGCCTGCCTGAGCCGGTGTTTGAAGATGTGCTGGAGGCAACTGTTGCCAGCCTGCGCGCCCATGGCTTCAAAAACGTGTTTATTGTCGGCGACAGCGGTTCGTCACAGGACGCACAGCAGCGTGTCGCACAACGTCTTGCCGCGCGCTGGGGCGGCGAGGGCATGCGTATCGCCAACATTGGTGACTACTATTTCGGCAATGGCCAAACCGATCATTTGAAACTGGCGGGCTATGATCCGCTGGATATCGGCACCCATGCGGGTATCCGTGATACATCGGAAGTGCTGTATGTATCGCGTGAGCATGTGCGCTTTGACAACCGGGATATTCCCGATGGCTTTATCGCTGGCATCAACGGCACGCCGGGCATGGCGTCAAAGGCAATCGGCAAGGATATGGTTGCCTTGAAGGTTGAGGCGGGTCTTGCACAAATGCGTGCGCTTCTCGCCGCCGCGCCGGGCGCAGCCGTTCCCGCCGGTCAAATGGTGATGGATGACGGCACTGTGGTGGACACCGCCAAGACAGCGGGTATTGAGTGAGCATTCCCCGCTTGCGGGTGGACAATAGTTTCGCTACTGAGGATTTATGAAAACCGCACGCACCATGACTGGTCTGTTTGCCGCTGCTGCCGCAGTGAGCCTGCGTGCGCGCCTACTCCTACTTATTGGCGACTGCCGGGCCTGATCTTTGACAGGGCGTCCGGTGGTCGATGATGAACCCGACGCGGGTTTGTTTGCCTTGTCGCCTTTACATCCCTTGATGAATTGATCAGACAGTGACCGCAAAACGGGCCAATGCACCGTGGCGGTGTGGAGACTATAAATGACCAACAAAACCTTCGGCATGCCGGACGCTAGCCGCAAATACCGACCTTACCCAGCGATGGACTTGCCAGACCGCACATGGCCTTCCAAGGTCATCGATACACCGCCAATCTGGTGCTCGGTGGACCTGCGGGATGGTAACCAGGCGCTGATTGAGCCGATGGGCCATGAGCGCAAAACGCGCATGTTCGCACTCTTGTTGCACATGGGTTTCAAGGAAATCGAGATCGGTTTCCCGTCCGCGTCTCAAACGGATTTTGACTTCGCGCGCTGGTGCGTGGAAGAAGGCAATGTGCCCGACGATGTGTCTTTGCAAGTGCTGGTGCAGTGCCGGCCTGAATTGATCGAGCGGACATTTGAGTCGTTGGCGGGTGCAAAAAATCCTATCGTGCATTTCTACAATTCCACGTCCGAGCTGCAGCGCCGTGTGGTGTTCAACAAAGATGTCGCCGGTATCAAGCAAATCGCCACGGACGCGGCCAAAATGATCGCGGATATGGCGGCCAAGGCGGGCGGCGGCTACCGGTTCCAATATTCGCCGGAAAGCTTTACCGGCACTGAAATGGAAGTGGCGCTGGAAATCTGCAACGCGGTAACCGAGATCATCGCGCCGACGCCCGACAACAAGCTGATCTTGAACCTGCCCGCAACGGTGGAGATGTCGACGCCGAATATCCATGCCGACCAAATTGAGTGGATCGGCCGGCAATTGGACAATCGCGAAAACATCATCATCTCATTGCACCCGCATAATGACCGAGGCACGGCTATTGCCGCCACCGAGCTTGGCCTGATGGCCGGGGCGGACCGCGTGGAAGGCACATTGTTTGGCAATGGCGAGCGCACGGGCAATGTGGATATTGTTACCTTGGCGCTGAACATGTTCACCCAAGGCGTCAATCCGGGCATTGATATTACCGACATCAACCACATCCGCGATGTCTATGAGCATTGCAATCAGTTGGCGATCCCCGAGCGGCACCCCTATGTGGGTGAACTCGTCTACACCGCGTTTTCCGGCTCGCACCAGGACGCGATCAACAAGGGCATGAAGCGGATCCGCGCTGCCAAGCAGGATTTGTGGGAGGTGCCTTATTTGCCGATTGACCCGGAAGATGTGGGCCGCTCCTACGAAGCGATCATCCGCATCAATTCACAGTCCGGCAAGGGCGGCATCGCCTATATTTTGCAGCAGGACTATGGCTTGAACCTGCCGCGCAATTTGCAGGTGGAGTTCCGTGGTGTCATTCAAGCGATCACCGATGAGGAAGGCATTGAGCTTACCTCGCAGCGCATCTATTCGGAATTCATGGCGACCTATGTCGACATCTCCAACCAGCGCTTGCGGTTTATTTCACACACCACCAAGCCTGACCCCGATGGCCAAGGGCGTCGCGTGTTGGAGGCCGAGATCATTGACGGCAATACGACTGTGCAGATCAACGGCCTTGGCACGGGGCCGATTGACGGGTTTGTTGATGCACTCGCCAAGCATACGGGCCGGACAATGAGCGTGGTGGATTATTCCGAGCACTCGCTGCGCATCGGTTCGGACGCGACCGCCATTTGCTATATGGAGATGGAGATCGACGGTAAGCGGGTGTTTGGTGTGGCGATCAGCAGCAACATTGTGGCAGCTTCGCTGGAAGCGATCATCTGCGCGGTCAACCGCGCCGGGTGATGTGCCAAACCTGTTAGGCAGGACAATCAATCGGCGATAGTATGACCCGAATCACAGGTTGATTTGGATCCAGTCATGCTTCGCCGATTTGCTCTTTCACTCTTGATCGTTTTGCTGGCGGCACTGCCCGCCAACGCTTTATCGACGGACCGTTTCGCGTCCCTTGCGGATCGGCAGGCGCTGGCTTGGCGCAATATCGTCGTCGATCTGAATGTGCTTGCACCCTATTATGTGCGGCCCGGTGTGCAACCGATCTGGGTGGATGGCACGCGCCCCACGCCAGCGGCAGAACAACTGTTTGAAGCTTTGTCGCGCGCCCATGAAGATGGATTGACCGCGTCGGATTATTTGCCTTTGGCGCTGACGCAGATGACGGGCCTGAGCGATGAAACGGACGCGCTGGGCTTCGAGTTGGCGATGAGCCAGGCCTATATGAGCTTCGCGCGTGATTTGCACGCGGGCCGCACAACGCCCTCTGTGACAGACCCTGAAATTGTGATCGCCCGCAAAGATGTGGATGCGCGCGCCTGGCTCGGCATGGTGGTCCGCAGCGATGTGCAGAGCGCCTTGGCAAATCTGGCGCCGCAGCATCGCCAATATTATCAGTTGAGGCAAATGCTGTCGGGCTATCGCGCGCTTGCCGAGCGCGGTGGTTGGCCGCTTGTGCCTGCCGGTGCGGTGCTCAAGCCGGGCATGCGGGATGCGCGGATAGTCGACATGCGCCGCAACCTCACCGCGCGGGGCTATAGCGGTCTCAACGCGGCTGATCCGACCGTCTATGATGATGGTCTCAAGACCGTGGTGGAGCATTTTCAAAAGCGGCACGGGTTGGATGCCGATGGCATTGCCGGTCCCGCGACATTTGGCGCGATGAATATCACGGCCGACGAGCGCGTTCGGCAGATCATCATCAATATGGAGCGGTGGCGCTGGCTGCCGGTAGAACTTGGCAGCCGCCATGTGTTTGTCAATCAGGCCGGTTTTGAGATGATGACGTTCAATGGCGGCAAGAAGGTTGATACGCGCCGCATCATCGTCGGCAAGCCGTTTCATAAAACGCCGATCTTCTCCGATGAAATCCGCTATGCGGAATTCAACCCGACATGGACGGTGCCAACCTCGATTGCCGGGCGGTCCCTGTTGCCCAAGTTTCAAAGCGACCCGTCACTCGTGCAGCGCGATGGCTATTCGGTCTATGCCGGCTGGTCAGGCGATGCGCCGCAATTGAATGCAACGGCGATTGACTGGAACAGCGTTTCATCATCGCGCTTCCCCTACCGGATCGTGCAGCAGCCGGGGCCGGAAAACGCGCTCGGCCAGGTGAAATTTATGTTTCCCAACAAGTTTGCGATTTATCTGCATGACACGCCGGGGCGCCAGTTGTTTGCGCGTACGGGCCGAGCCTTCAGTTCCGGTTGCATCCGCATTGTGGATCCGTTGCAATTTGCGGAATTACTGTTCGGCATGGATGGCAATATCGATCGCAACAAAATCACTTCGATCATCGACAGCGCGAAAACCACGCGGGTGAACTTCAAGCAGCGTATTCCTGTGCATCTGGCCTATTTCACCACATGGATTGACGATGACGGCGTGCCGTATTTTTACGACGATGTTTATGAGCGTGATCTTTTGGTGGGCCGCCTGCTGTTCGGGTCAATTTAGTGCAAGACTTGCCAACAGCATTTGACTCGCCAAGGCCACCGAGATTTGTTAACAAAACATGAACGAAGTCTTAACGGGGCGATCATGGCTATTGATAAGTCTGACCACAAAGCGGCAGGAACTGACCGGTTGGTAAACGCCGTACGGCGCATGAAAATCAACGATGCCGAGCGCAATGATGTCGTCGTTGATATGAAAGAAGCCGACCGAGCGCGGCTGGAATTGCTGGCAGAGCGGCTGAGCGATGTTTTTGACGCGGTGCCCTTTGACGATGACCGGTTTGATTTTGCCCTGTCGTCGGGCTTGCAGCCCCGGCTTTGGATTGATGCGACAGCCCATGTGATGATGGGGCGCGACCGCCGCATGTTCCGCTTTGTGCGCGACACCCGGCTTGGCCGCGTCATTTTGGGTGAGAGTGGCGACATTGACCGGATGGCGGACCATGTCACCGACTATATTGCCGAACGTATTTTAGAGCGCGAGCGGGCACTGGCAGGGGAAACTGTTGCGTTGCGCGTTGCGGCGGACAGTGCGGGTGCAGATGCCAAAGCAAGTGCAGTAACGGATCAGACCAAAGCGACGACGACACTGCTACCGGTGGTCAAGCGCCGTGCAGATGATGACGCCGTTGGGTATGATGATGCCCCGCCACCGGCAAACAAAACCAACACGTCTGCGGCGGAACCCAGCCTCAAGCGGGCATTTTCAAATCTTCTTTGGGTGTTGATTGGCCTGGGGCTCGGCGGTGGTGCGCTGCTCTATGCGTTGGGCCAAATCGGCTAGAAATGTAAACGCTCAACCGGCGCTGCCTTATGGGTGCCGGTTGATTTCACCAAGGTGTGCATTGTCAGCGCGCATTGCCAACCCGTTGCGGCGTCACCATCAATCTCAAACCAATTGAAGCTCGACGCAGGGCGTTTGGCGTCAAATCCCTCGCTGGCGGACGGCACGCCTATTATGTGAATGGTGCTGCCATCATCGGCAGTCACCGTATGGCGCTGTGGCAGGTGAGTGTGGCCGTGAAGCACGAGTTCTGCGCCTGTTTGCGCCAGCGTTTTTTGCAGCCGACCGATACCAAACAGACGCTTTTGCGGTGATGCTGCACCATAGACCGGCGGGTGGTGGATCATCACCACGCGAAAAAGCCCGCGCTCTTTCGCTTCTGCGAGCACCGTTGCGAGACGCTTGCATTGCTGGTTGCTGATGCTGCCTGCCGCGACAAAGGGCGCTGTGGCGACCGCACTGTTGAGACCGATGATTGCCACCGGTCCGCGGACCCGCATGTAGGGAAAATCGCTGTTGCGCCTGATTTTGCGTCCGTCATCGTCAGTCAAATAGGGTGCCCAGCGCGCCAAGGCGCGCGGTAGAATTCCCCGGATGTAAGCGTCATGATTGCCCGGCACCACAGAGACCATATGGGGGTCACCGAGAGACTCCAGCCAAATACCAGTGTTCTCAATTTCGGTGGGCAGGGCGATATTCATCAGATCGCCGGTAACGGCAATATGGTCAGGTTTGGCTTGATGCAGAGCGCCGACAAGCGCAGTCAGTGCTTCAATGCCCATCGTCTTGCCGCGATGGCGTTTCCAATTGGCATAGCCTGTCGCGCGCTTGGACAGCAATTCACGTAACCGCACATCAGGCAACGGCCCGAGGTGGATGTCTGAGATATGAGCGAGCGTAAAAGACATGGTGTTTGGCTAACCCATACAGCACAAAACGCAACCATTTTGCCCACCAGTCCTATGATGCGCATGCTTGCAAAAGACCCGGTTGCAGGGCATGGCAGCACCATGACTTGGCGCACAACTCTGTTTCACCTGTGGTTCCGCATTCAACGCCCGATGACATTGGGCGTGCGCGTGTTGGCGTTCGATGCGCAGGGCGCGCTCTTGCTGGTGCGGCACACCTATGTGCCGGGCTGGCACCTGTGTGGTGGCGGTGTTGAGACCGGTGACACGTTTGAACAAACGCTGGCCAAAGAGTTGGAGGAGGAGGCCAATGTGGAACTCGGCGACGACGTCACGCTGCAATCGCTGCACTTCAACCGTGCGGTGTCAAAGCGCGATCATGTCGCGGTCTATGTGGCCAAAGGCGTGGTGCAGCGCGCACCCAAGCGCGCCGACCGCGAGATCGCCGAAGCGCGTTTCTTTGCGCTTGACGCTTTGCCCGAGGGCACAACGATATCGACTCTGAAACGCTTGGAAGAATATCAGTCCGGCACCAAGCCAGATCCCTATTGGTGAAACCGGTCGCGGTCGTGCGGCGCGTCATACTCCAAGGCGGGGCCAACCGGCACAATGCGCGTCGGGTTGATGGTCTCGTGGCTGCCGTAATAATGGGCTTTGATGTGA
Organism: Ahrensia sp.; assembly: GCA_049682915.1. GTDB lineage: Bacteria > Pseudomonadota > Alphaproteobacteria > Rhizobiales > Rhizobiaceae > JBCDLI01. The sequence continues at coordinate 7,966 of JBAUIL010000270.1, forward strand.
TGCATGTTGACGGTGTCAGCGATGCCGGGCAGCTGGTAAAGCGCACGCATATAGTTTGACAGGTTGGGATAGTCGGCAATCCGCCTGATATTGCATTTGAAATGGCCCACATAAACCGGGTCGAAACGCACCAAAGTCGTAAACAGACGCCAATCGGCCTCGGTCAGCGTGTCGCCAACCAGATAGGGCTGGTCCGCCAAAATCGCCTCAACATAATCGAGCGATGCAAACAAAGTTGTCACCGCCTCTTCATAGGCCTGTTTGGTTGTCGCGAAGCCTGACTTGTAAACGCCGTTGTTGATGTCATGGTAGACACGCTCATTGATGGCGTCGATCTGCGCGCGCAAATGTTCGGGGTAAAAATCCAGCTCATTGCCGGTCAGCGCGTTAAAGGCGGTGTTGAACATGCGGATGATTTCTGACGATTCGTTGGATACGATCGTATTTTGTTGCTTGTCCCAAAGGATGGGCACCGTCACGCGGCCTGAATAGTCGGCCATTGCCTTGGTGTAGAGCTGGTGCGCGCGGCTGAAACCAAACAGCGCGTCGCCCGTGCTGTCACCGTCAAACGTCCAGCCCTCGCTGCCCATGAAATGGTCAACGACTGAAATATCGATCAGATCGGTCAGGTCTTTAAGGTGGCGGAATACCACGGTGCGGTGCGCCCACGGGCAGGCGTGCGAAATATACAAATGATAGCGTCCCGCCTCGGCGGCGAAGCCTGCTGTGCCGGTCGGCCCGGCCCTGCCATCAGCGGTGATCCAGTTGCGGAAGGCTGACTCCGAGCGCTCGAACTTGCCGCCGCTCTTGGATGTGTCATACCATTTGTCGTGCCAAATGCCGTCGACCAGCAAGCCCATCATTGTTCTCCCGTTTTGTACACGATAGCTGAACGCCGTTCTGGCGGGTAGGTTTCATTCGGTGCACAGTCAGTCAAGGGATGTAAATCTTGGTGCTGGACGATCGCGCTGTTGAGTGATATCTCGCAGGCAGGGGAAACGATCATGCACACACGCTTGCGACGACGAACGAGTTGAACAGCCTTTTGGCTGATTGCCTTCGTTTGTCTTTTTCAATTGCGTGATTTTCCATGACCCGTTTTACTCTTGGGCTCGAAGCTGCCGATGATGCGGCTGCTATTGAGACCCTCCACGAAATTTCATTTGGCCCCGGCCGGTTCGCCCGCGCCGCCTTCCGATTGCGTGAGCAAGGGCCGCATGATCCGCGTGTTTCCTATTGCGCCCATGATGACGATGGCCAACTACTCGGCAGTGTGCGCATGACATGGGTGCAAACGTCTGGCCAATCACCGCGTGGGATGTTGCTTGGCCCGTTGGCGGTGCAGCCGACGTTCAAGAATTTCGGCATTGGCAAGGCGTTGGTGCGTGCTGCGCTGGATGGTGCCCGCGATAGTGGCGCAGACTATGTGCTGCTGGTGGGTGACCCGCCTTATTATGAGCCGCTGGGCTTTCAGCGTGTGACGCCAGGTCAAATCACACTGCCTGGGCCGTTTGATCCCAGACGGTTGGTCATTGCCACGATGGGTTCAACCGCAGCCACCGACATTGTGGGTTTGGTTTCGCACGCTTGAGGCTGGCGCATTTCTCATACCGGATTTGCGCTAGCGCCCTTCGCGCCACCACATGGATGCCAGCGCCAGCAACATCAGCGCAAGGCCCAAAAAGCCAGCAAAGAGCGGCTGTCGGTTGACGCCAACAAGGCGTGTTTCCTGTGTGGTTTTCAGGCCTATCCAATCGCGCCCCGCCGCCGCTGCTGTGGAGCGCACAGGCACGATGTTAGGCACGGAAAGACCGCCGCCATCGCGCAGTCGCTGCACGGTGCCACCGAGGCCCGCGACCGCATCGTCAAGCAATTCGGTCGTCGAAATCATCTCGCGGAACTCCGGCGCATCAACCGGGCCAATGCTGGCCAGCGCGTTCAAATCGCCATTGGTGATGCGGTAGAGGCCGATCTCATCAATGTTGATGTCGGCCTTGAAAATACCCGGCTCATCTTGCGTCAGGGTCGCGACAATCTCATTGCCCGACGGTGTGACGATGGTGGCGTCACCTGCGGTTTCGGCCATGGTCTGGCGCGTGATTGTGAGCGTCTGGGTGGTGCCTTCAGCCGACAGCGTTTCCTCTTCAAGGTCCGGTTCGCGCATCAGCCAGTGGGCGGTGCGGCGATAGAGGTTGAGATAGGGTCCACCGCCCTCAAAGCCACGCGCCCACAGCCAGCCATGGTCTGAGAGCATCAGCCCGACACGGCCTTCGCCAAACCGGTTAAGCACCAGAAGCGGCCGGTCATCGGCGCCCGACATGACGACCGTGCCTTCGGTGTCCTCAACATCAACCATGCGGAACCAGCGGCCCCACTCTTCTTGGGCAATGCCTTGGTCGGCGAGGTCGCGGGTGACGGGGTGGCGCGCGCCCTGGTCAGTAATCGCAGGGCGGAAACCGGCCTCTGCAATCGTGCCGACGGGCAGGGCTGGCAGGGCGCTGATCAACGGTGTCTCGGCGATGGAGCCGTCCCCTGCATATTCAGGGCCAGCGGCAATCAACAGCGCACCGCCATCGCGGACATATTGGCTGATATAGTCGTAGTACAGCAGCGGCAGCACGTTGCGGTTCTGGTAGCGGTCAAAAATGATGAGGTCGAAATCCTCAATCTTTTCGACAAACAATTCGCGTGTTGGAAACGCGATCAGCGAAAGCTCGTTGATCGGCGTGCCGTCTTGCTTTTCCGGAGGCCGCAAAATGGTGAAGTGCACCAGATCAACCGAGGCGTCGGATTTAAGCAGATTGCGCCAGGCGCGTTCGCCCGAATGGGGCTCGCCGGAAACCAGCAAGACGCGCAGGTTTTCGCGGATGCCTTCAATGCGCAGCACGGCGCGGTTGTTGGAATCCGTCAATTCGCTTTCGTCGGTCTCCACCGCGATCTCGATGATGTTTTTGCCAGCGCGGTCCAACTCCATCTCGAAGTCGAACGTGTCACCAACGGTGGCAACTTCCTCGCCGATCAGATCGCCATTGCGGAATATTTGCACGGCAAGCGGACCACCTTCAGTGGGCGCAGCGCCTTGCTCAACAATGCGATAATTGATGGTCAGCGGCTGGTTGATGATGGAAAAGCGCGGCGCTTGAACCACCTCAACGCGGCGGTCAAACTCATCGTCGGTGCCGGTGATCAGGCCGTGCAGCGGCGCGTCAAAGCCCAGGCTTGCCATATCGTCGGGCATGTCGTGCACCTGCCCGTCGGTGATCATGATCGCACCGCCGATGCGTGCGGGTGCGACATCGCGCAACGCGCCCTGAAGCGTGGCGAAGAGTTCTGTTTGGGTGTTCGGTCCATCGTCACCTGCCGCACCGGTGCGGGCCACACGCACATCAAATTGCGGGAACCGCTCGAGGTTTTGCTGCAATTGAGCGAGCGCTGCCTCGGTGTCTGCCGAGCGCTCGCCAAGGCGCTGGCTCTGGCTTTCATCAACGATGATAGCGACCGTTGTCGGCAGGGCCACACGGTCTTCCTGCAGAATGACCGGGTTGAGTAATGCGGCACTCAGCGCTAGCAGCGCGGCACCGCGCAGCCACGCGCCTCGACTGCCACCGAGCAGCGCCCAGATGATCAAAGCCGCTGTTGGCACTGCCAGCAGCGCAATAAGGCCAAGCGGCAAAAGCGGCTCAAAACTGACCGACAGATTTTGCATTATTGACCCAGCCTTTCGAGCAGTGCGGGAATGTGCACCTGGTCGGCTTTGTAGTTGCCAGTCAGCATATACATCATGATGTTGACGCCGGTGCGGAAGGCGTAGATGCGTTGCAGCGGATCACCGGAATTGACCGCTGCCAAGGGGCGGCCCGCTTCATCAAGCGCCCAGGCGGCGGCGAGATCATTGCCGGTAATCATGATCGGGCTGACGCCATCGCCGGAGCGAACAGGCCTGCCGGTGTTTTCATCGCTCTGTGGCAGCGCTTCGATCCACAAGGGTGAGCCCGCATAGCGGCCCGGAAAACTGTCGAGAATGTAAAATGATTTCGTCAGCACATGGTCTGTCGGCACCGGCTCCAAGGGCGGTACGTTGAGGCCGCGCAGAATGGTGCGCAGCAGCGCGTTTTCCGGCGTGTTGCCACCATCGAGCGCGCCGACCAGTTGGTCGCGTGTATCAAACAGCACCGTGCCGCCATTTTGCATATAGGCGTCCAGCCGCGCGATAGCGGCTTCGGTTGGCGCGTCGGCGTTGGCGTCGATGGCAAAATAGATCAGCGGAAAGAAGGCCAGTTCGTCGACTTCCAGGTCGATGCCGACAGGCTCGCCCGGCTCAAGCGCGGTGCGCGAGGCGATGAAACGGCTCAATCCATCCAGACCCGCTTGCGTCATGTCGTCGGTGGCCGTTTGGCCGGTGATGACATAGCCGATGCGGGTTGTGCTGGACAGCTCAATCGCCTCAAGCTCGCTGATCGGCTCTTCCTGCGCGCGCGCTTCTGGAACCGTTACCGCCAAGCCAGCGATTGCCACCAGCAGTGCTGACGCCATAGCGGAAGCAGGGCGTCTGAGATTTGAAAAACGGCCATTGATAACCATCATCGCGATGGTATCGACCAGCAAGAGCACGAGTGCCGCTGCAAACAGCCATGGCGCGATATCTGACTGGCTTGTTTCGGGGTAAGCTAGTTGTGAAACGTTCTGCCCCACATCGGATAAATCCAGCGCAGCCAGCGCATCGGGCTGGTCCGCCGCATTGAGTGCGAAATAGCTGTCGGGCGTGCCATACAGACCGGCTGGGTTCTCAAACCGCGTCAGGCCGGTTTCAAGGCTTTCGGGCTGTAAAGTCTCGACCTCGGCGGACGCGGGTGCGAGCTCTCCGTCAACGCGCAATATGCGCGCCGGTGCGAGATTGGCGCCGTCCATGCTCAACGCCACCCGCTCGCCGCCCGCAGCGGTGTTGGATGATGTATCGGCGATGCGGCGCAGCATCTCCACAAACGTGCCGCTGATGGGCAGGTTGGACCATGTCGCTTCCGCTGTAACATGAAACAGGACGACCGAGCCGCGCCCGCGCGATTGGCCTGTAACCAAGGGCGTGCCGTCTTCCAGAATGGCCCATGTGCGATCGTTCAACTGTTCATCAGGCTGCGCCAGCACTTGGCGTTCGACGCTGACTTCCGCTGGTGGTGTCAAATCCGCAAAAGGCGAGTTGGCCGGAAACGGCGCAACCGTCTGGGGTTCGGTCCACGATAGCGCGCCGCCCAGCTCGCGCTCGCCCAGCCGCAGATTAACCGGCAGGAAGGGATCGTCCTCAGAGAGAGCTGCCAGCCGCGGCCCGGCAAAGCGCACCAGCGTGCCGCCCGCATCAATCCACGCGTTGAGATCTTCAACGGTTGACGGTGGAATGACGCCGATATCGGCCATCACCAGCATGGCCGGGCCTTGCTCAATGATTTCGGGAATATCGAGCGATAGATCGCCTGTGCGCCCGCCAATAATATCGGTGAACGGCTCAATGGCGCGGCGGATATAAAACAGCGGTGATAGCAGCGGCTGGGCCTCTTCCGTCGAGATGCCGGTAACCAAACCGACGCGGCGGCGGCGGTCGCTATCGTCCAGCAGATGAACCGCACCGGCGTGGCGCTGGGCATCAATGCGCAGCACTGCAAAGTCGTTGCGCAGTTCAAACGGGTCTTCAAAGCGTGCGGTGGTCTGCCCGGTCTCGGTGTCGGTGGTTGCTACTGCCTGTGCTAGCAAGCGGCCTTGCTCATCATAGGCGGAGACGGTTTGACCGGCAGGGTCTATTTGTGCGCCGATCACATTCACGTCGAGGCTTTGTGCGCCGTTGGATGCGCCGGACAGGGCGAGCATCGGGTCTTGGTTGGCGAACACTTGCACCTGCGCAAAGCGGGTGTCGCCCAGCGTTGTTGCAAAGGTGTCGGCATTGTGTGCCAAAGCGTCAGACAGAATGATCAGCGAGGCTTGCGCGCTCGGCGTTTCGTCCAGTGCGGTCA
>JBAUIL010000271.1:0-4725 GCA_049682915.1 Ahrensia sp.
GCGCTTGGGCACGCTCATTCAGATGAATCCACCTGTGCGCGCGCCGCACCACCGCGATGGCATCTGGCAGGGGCTTTCCCAAGGTGTGATTGATGTGCTTGGCTCCGACCACGCGCCGCATTTGCTGTCAGAAAAGGAAAAACAATATCCCGCTTCTCCTTCAGGCATGACAGGCGTGCAAACGCTGGTGCCCATCATGCTGGACCATGTGAATGCGGGTCGGTTGTCACTGGAGCGGTTTGTTGATTTGTCGTCAGCGGGGCCGAAGCGTCTGTTTGGCATGGCGCGCAAGGGCCGCATCGCCACCGGCTATGACTGCGACCTGACGATTGTTGACTTGAAGCGCACGGAGACAATCACCCACGCGCAGGCCGGTTCACGTGCTGGCTGGACCCCTTACGATGGCAAACAGGTGACCGGTTGGCCAGTGGGCACCATCATTCGTGGCACACGGGTCATGTGGGAAGGTGAAATCACCACACCATCACGCGGTGAAGCAGCGGAATTTGAAGAAACGTTGATGGCTTAACGTCAGTCGCCCGCGACAAAGAACAGCCACCGGCCTTGCGGGGTAATGCCGACCCTGAAGAAAATATAGGCGCCGAAGCTCAGCATGTCTTCATAGTCGCCAGCCGTGACCAGCTTGAAAAGCTCCACGCGCTGCACTGGCGTCAGTCCTTCCAGCGGTAGGGCGAAAAAATAGGGCCAAATGAACAGCTCGGTGTCCAGCCCGGCATCAAGCTGCACATAGCCTGCCTCCAAAACCTCCAGCAAAATCGCGAGTGTTTCATGGCCCAACGCATCGCCCGAGATGGACTTGAGATAGTCGATCGGATCAACGTCGATTTCGCTGAGCGCCAGTTGAGTCGTGTCGGCACCACTGCCGATCAGCGGACGCAAGGCTTCCATATCGCCACTGCGGGCAGCATCCATAATCAACTCGCGCATCCGGCGCACCGGCGCGGGCAACGCGTCTATATCATAAGATATGACCGGGATTTGCCCGTCGAGGCCCGCTTGTGAGCGCGCTGGATCGGTCTGGTTTCTAGGCATGGCGGGTGTCGTTGCCAGCGGATCATTGGGGTCCGGAAACGCGGGCGATGTACCAATAAAGGGCTCGGGCAGAGGCACCACCATGGATGGGTCTGCTTCGATGCTCGGGTCGATAAAGGATGGAGAGCCGCCATCCTGCGCCAGTGTCGATGACGCATCAAAACAGAACATTGCAAGAAGCAAGCCCGTGGTCGCAATTCTTGAAAAAGCAGCCTCTTGCCGGTCTCGCAGTCGCATCAAACCCTGCTTTCCAATTCCCGGCCTTATCGGTTGCCTATTGCAGAACACGATTCTTGGAGAACTCACCAGCAGCCAAGCGTTCGCGCAGCGCATCCAACATAGCCAGCGCTTCATCTTCGCCAACCAATGCAATGGTTTCCTGCAGCGCGGTAGCTATGGCTGTGTCCGCCATGATGGACGCATCAATGCCTTCCAGCAAGCCGTCGTTCCAAGCTTCGGTGTGCACTTCCAGTGCGGCCAAGCGCTTTTCGTTTTCGATCAGCTGTTCAAGCTCAGCTTGTGAATGTTCAACCATAGGATTTGCCGCTTGTCGTCGCTCATAGGTGCAAATGAGCAGATTGTGTTTACTTGCGCTTAATAATTCACCATTGCGATAACAATGTGAAGGGTTCAATTGTGTTAAAAGTTAACGCGCACTTAACGATGCTGGCCGATGGCTACTCGCCGAACCGGGCGCTTATTTCCGTGCTGAGCGCTACGCCTTCATCAATGTAGCGTGCAACAGCCGTTTCCGCTTGTGGTGTGCACTGGTTGTACACGCTGTCGAAAGACCTAAAGCCCCGGTTGAAGCTGGCGATAAGCCGTGAGCGGCGGTTGGGCTCCGGCGACTCCAGCGATAGCATACGCTGCATTTCATCGCGCCACGTGTTGGAGGGCTCACCGCACAGGTTTGTCAGATAGTGGACAGACCCCATCACCTCGGCAAGCCGGTTCAGCTTGTCATCATAAGGCGCTTCCTGCTCGGTCTGTGCGATACCGGACGACAAAGACACCGTCAGCATGATGACCGTCAATAAAGGGGCAAAACGTAGGTTCATTGCCTCTATTTCTCATATTTCCGAGGCCAATAAAAGCCATTCATTTTCCCGTTAAATGCCGTGCTCGGTGCAAAACCAGTGGCGGAAATACAAAGGCAAAGTCACAGTCTTTTGATAGCGTCCACCATACTGTCCGGCATTGATAGTTGAAGCGCTTGCTGTCGGGTGAACCACCCCAGTGCTGCTGCGTCGCTCGCTGCGGCCATCGCATCAAATGAGGTGACCGACACATGATAGACAATCAACGTGAAGTGATGCGGTAGGCTGGTATCCGATGCAGGCGCAACAAAGTCGTAAACGTCAAACACCGCTTCCACTTGCCCCGCCAATCCAGTCTCCTCGGCCAGTTCGCGCAAGACAGCGTTGCGGGTTGTTTCGCCAGGCTCCACCCGGCCACCGGGAAACGCCCAACGCGCCAGATCCGGCGGGTTGCCGCGCTGTGCCAACAATATTTTATCGTCGCGTTGGACAATGGCAGACACTGCGAGCTGAATGCGGGGCGCCATGGTTTCACTCTTCTTGTCGGTGTTGAGGGTTGGTGTTAACATTTCAGGAAGGCAATTGGGTAGTGTGGCGTGATGAGAAGTACTGCGTTTGGTTTTGCGGCTATTGGGTTGGTGATTATCGGATTGTCCGGCTGCGCCACATTGAACGAAGATCAATGTGCGGTGACGGACTGGCAGCAACTGGGCCAGTCCGACGGTGCCCGTGGTTTGTCTCCAGACCGTATTGCATCCCACCGGGAAGCTTGCTCCAAGTTCAATCTGCCGGTTGATGCGCCTGCGTGGCAGGCTGGTTGGCAGCTCGGCATTCGCCAATATTGCACGTTTGAAAATGGTATTGAGATCGGCCAGCGCGGTTCATTTGGCAGTAATTTCTGTCCGGTGGATTTGGCCGAAGACTTCCGCATCGGTAACCAGGCAGGCAAGCGGGTGGCGGATGCTAGAAGCCAGCGCGATAACGCCCAGCGCGAAGTCAGCCGCCTGACCAGTGCCTTGGGCGATGAGGCGGATCCGGTGCAGCGGCAGGTTTTGCTGGCACAGTTGGAAGGGCAGCAATCGTTGCTGGCGTCCTACAATAGCAATCTCCAGAACGCGCAAGCGGCCTTGCAAACCCTGTTGTTGACCCGCGCGCGCACCAACAGGGCCGGGCAAGTTCTTTAAGGCATGTGCGGTCGCTTTTCCCTGAACCATCCGCCTGAAGAGATTGTCTCCACATTCGGGCTGGCCGATGTGGAACGATTTCCACCGCGCTATAACATTGCGCCGACGCAGCCGGTGCTGGTAGTTTCTGCCGCACCTGCCCAAATGCCCGGCAGCAACAGGCCCGACCGTGAGGCCGGCCTGATGCGCTGGGGCCTCCTGCCATCATGGGTAAAAGACCCAAAAGATTTTCCAACGCTGATCAACGCGCGCAGCGAGACGGCTGCGACCAAGCCGTCGTTCCGTGCCGCCATGCGCCACCGCCGGTGCATCGTGCCCGCCTCGGGCTTTTATGAGTGGCAACGCAACACCCAAACCAAACAATCGCAAGCCTGGTGGGTGCCACGCAGCAATGGTGATGTGGCAGCTTTCGCCGCACTGCACGAAACCTATATCGGCCACGATGGCAGCGAGATTGATACTGTCGCCATTTTGACGACTGAAGCGACCGGCACTTTCGCGCAGATACACAACCGCATTCCGGTTGTTTTATCGCCTGCTGATTTCGCCCGTTGGATGGACTGCAAAACTCAAGAACCGCGCGATGTAGCCGATCTTTTGCGTGAACCGCCCTTAGATTATTTTCAACCGGTTCCCGTGTCTGACGCGGTCAATAAGGTCGCCAACAGCGGCCCGCATATCCAGCAGGCAGTGACACCTAAAAATCTTGATGCGGAAGAAAAAACCAATGAGCAACCCGGCGAAGCCGACACACAGTTGCCATTGTTTTAGGCGGGGCGTGCGCGCGAGGTGTTTTAAGGGGGGGCGTGCGCCCCAGGTATCCGTTGTTCGCAACTCATGGTCCCTGAGCGTAAACAACTAAGTATACTGAAAAATGGGGCGCAAACTCCAGCATACGATACCCGGGCGTGACATCAGTCACACACCTGCCTTGTAGTCGTTTAATTGTGTTTTGAGAAGGGCTATCGACGCAGTGTTTTTGAAAAAACCTTTCAAATTCATAAAGCAAGATGCAACGGTGGATAAAAGCGTTCGAAAACGGCACCGCTGGGCTGGGCAGTCAACAGCGCATGCGGATGCACGCTTGCACGAAAATTCCGGCTGTGCGTTGGTGGTGACCTGATGCGAAAAACAGGCTAATCGACATCGAATCTTTTCGTTCAGCCGAAACAAGCACGCAAGAGGCACCAATGGCGGCCGCACCAAACCAATTGATCCTCCACAACACCCTAACCCGTAAGCGCGAGGCGTTCATGCCAGCGCGCGAAAAAGATGTGCGCATGTATGTGTGTGGGCCAACGGTGTATGATTTCGCCCATATCGGCAATGCACGCCCGGTGATTGTGTTTGATGTGCTGTTCCGCCTGTTGCGCCACATCTACGGTGAAACGCATATCACCTATGTGCGCAACATCACCGATGTTGACGACAAGATCAACGCGCGCGCCTTG
>JBAUIL010000272.1:0-6544 GCA_049682915.1 Ahrensia sp.
CGCCATGGCAACGGTGTTGTGACGGTTTATGGCCACGCCGACCAGTTGAAGGTGAACCGCGGCGACAGCGTCAGCCGGGGCCAAGTGATTGCCTCATCAGGCATGAGCGGCAATGCCCGCAAACCAAAGCTCCACTTTGAAGTGCGCAAGAACACCACTGCGGTGGATCCGACCAAATATCTGCATTGATTGCTGGTTCAATGAAAGAAAAAAGGCGCCCTGTGAGGCGCCTTTTTCTTTTTGGGTATTCAGAGCATTTCCGGTTCTGATTGAATCAGCAATCGCTCCCTTTCGTTGCGCTTAAACGCGTTTGCTGAAACTCTGGATGATCCAACCTGAAACGAAATTGCTCTAGAACCCGATGAATGCGTCGGCGAGTGCCACAAACAGCGGGATGCTCAGGATCGCCACCGGTGTGCCCAGCCCGGTTGATGTGCCGACATAGGCGGACGGGTTGGCTTTGGGCAGGGCCGCACGCAAGGTTGGCGGGCCTGAAATATCCGAGCTGGACGCGGCCATGACAGCCAGCAGGACAACGCCACCGGCAGAAAAGCCTGTGATATGGTGGGCGACCATACCAGCGCCGAAGCCCAGCGCGCCGTGCAGCAGCGGTGCTGCCAAACCGTAGAGAATATAGATGTGGGCGACTTTGCGCATTTCTGACAGCCGCGCCCATGCTTCCATGCCCATGATCAGCATCAGGATTGAAAGCAGGCCCCGGAACAGTGGCTCATAGAAGCTTTTGTACACCTGCTCCGGCTGTGCAAGAAGGCCGATGGCAAGGCCCAGCAGCAAAGCCGAGATGGCCGGGCTGCGCATCGTGTCGATGATGATCGACTTGATCATATCGCCATCGACGTTGAAGCCGCTAGCCGATTGGCCGCCGCCGCCCATGGTCATGGTGCCATCGGTGTTGACGCTTGTCGCTTCGGCGCGTTGCTCGGCGACTTTTGCCAGAACAATGGCCGTTATCAGCGCGGCGAGGTCCATAAAAGGATACAGTGCGCCGATAAAGCCTTCATAGGCGATGCCTTCGCTGTCCAGCATTGCCATGCCGGCGGCGAGGGTAGACGCGGACACCGCGCCAAATAGGCCTGCGGTTGCCATGCCATCCATGTGCGAGACGCCTTTAGCCCTGCCAAGGCTGAAGCCGCCGATGAGTACGATGATGATGCCAAGCGCCGCCGCAGCCAGCGCCGGCACAAGCAGCGCCATGAAGTCTGCCTCGCGTACCGACATGCCGGCACCAAGGCCAACCTTGAGCAGCAGCACGATGACAATGAATTTGTAGACCGGGGCAGGAACTTCCAGCTTGCTGCCCAGTGCTGCCAACATCATGCCGCCCATCAGGAAGGCGAGGGTTGGCTTTTGAAATTGGCTGACGAGTGTCGTCACAATGTCGGTGAGAATATCCATAATCGGCTCCAATGGTTAGGTGATGACGATATGGCGCAGTTGAATTGAGATAAAAAATATATCTTCTAATCATTTTTGTTCTATTATTTAGATGATTGGAGATATACCCATGGACCGGTTGAACTATCATCACCTGCGGTATTTTCGCGAAGTGGCGCGTGAGGGCAATCTGACCCGTGTGGCTGAGCGCGTGAACCTGTCGCAATCCGCACTCTCCACCCAAATCAAGACGCTGGAAGAAAGGCTTGGTCACGCATTGTTTGAGCGGGCAGGGCGCAGTCTGGCGCTCACTGAGGTCGGCCACATCGTGCTCGATTATGCGGACCAGATTTTTGCTACCGGTGAGGAACTGGTCGCGACGCTTAACCGGCAAAGCGATGCGATGCCGCCCTTGCGGGTCGGTGCGTTATCGACGCTGTCGCGCAATTTTCAGATGCAGTTTTTAAGGCCCATTCTGGCGGACGGGCAACTGGACATCGTGCTCGCGTCCGGCAGCGACACGGTGCTTTTGGACCGGCTTCAGCATTTGGCGCTTGATGTCGTGCTGACAACGGAGCCTGCGCGCAGCGGACAGGCTCATGATTTGACATCGCACAGGCTAGCGGAACAATCGGTTGGGCTGCACGGCGCGCCGACACGGCTCAATTATGCGTCACTGGCGGATTTGCTGTCGTCGGAGCCGGTTATCCTGCCCACGGAAAGCTCGGTGCGAACCGGTTTTGATAGTCTGGTTGCGCGACTGGATATCACGCCGCGCATCGCCGCGCAGGTGGACGATATGGCCATGGTGCGCCTGTTGGCCCGCGAAAATGTCGGCATTGCCGTTGCACCATCGGTGGTGCTGGCAGACGAAATAGCATCCGGTCTGCTGCAAACCGCGCCGTTCGACCTCGATATCGTGGAAAGCTTTTACGCCATTACAGTGCGCCGCAGTTTTCCCCATCCGGCGCTTGCGGCGTTGATCAATCCGTCAGCGGATGGCCGAGACGCCCGGCAAGGTCGGTGATGAATTGCCACGCCACCCGGCCGGAGCGTGCGCCGCGGGTCGTTGACCATTCCAGTGCTTGCGCGCGCAGCGTGGCAGGATCGATATCGATGCCATAGTGGGCAATATAGCCGTCGATCATCGCGAGGTAGTCATCCTGGCTGCATTTATGGAAGCCGAGCCAAAGGCCGAAGCGGTCTGACAAGGAGACTTTTTCTTCGACTGCTTCTGCGGGGTTAATCGCTGTGGAGCGTTCGTTCTCGATCATGTCGCGCGGCAGCAGGTGGCGGCGGTTTGAGGTCGCATAAAACACAACATTGTCCGGTCGGCCTTCCACACCACCGTCCAGCGCCGCTTTCAGCGATTTGTAGGATGTGTCGTCATTGTCGAACGACAAATCATCGCAGAAGACAATAAAGCGCTCCGGCAGTGCCTTGATTTGACCGAGCAGCACAGGTAGGGCGTCGATGTCTTCGCGGTGAATTTCAATCAGCTTCAATGCGGCATTAGTCTCGTTAATGATATGGGCGTGCGCCGCTTTGACCAGTGATGATTTCCCCATGCCGCGCGCCCCCCACAGCAGCACATTGTTGGCGGGCAGGGCTTTGGCAAAGCGAAGCGTATTGTCGAGCAAAATATCGCGTACCCGGTCCACGCCGCGGATGAGTGACACGTCTACCCGGTTGACTTTGACAACAGGCGCGAGCGTCGCATTTGCGCGGTCAAAGACGAAGCATTGTGCCGAATCCATCGGTGGTAAACCGGCCTGGTTAGGCCCCAGCCGTTCCACTGCTTGGGTCAATCTGTCCAGTTTTGCCGCCAGCAAGGCAAGAGCGTCGTCCATTTGAACCTCATAAAGCGTGGGACACACCAATCTGCGTCCGGTTTTGGTTGCATTGGTGATGTTGGTGACTATATTCGCGACAAATTTCAAGTCGCCTGTAGGGCGCAACAATTCCCAAGGAGTATTTTATGTTTGTAACGCCTGCTTACGCGCAGTCTGCTGCTGCCCCCGGTGGTCCTGACCTGATCATGAGCCTTCTGCCTTTCGTGCTGATTTTCATCATCATGTATTTCCTGATCATCCGCCCGCAGCGCACGCAGATGAAAAAGCGCGAAGAAATGCTGAACAATGTGCGCCGCAACGATACGGTCATCACCGGCGGCGGTATTGTCGGCAAAGTGACCAAGGTGTTCGAAAATGAGGGTGAACTCGAAGTCGAGATTGCCCAAGGCACGAAAATCCGCGTCATGAAGTCCATGCTGGCAGACGTTCGCGTCAAGGGTGAGCCTGCCGCGGCCAACGATGCTGGCGAAAAAGCCAAGAAGTAAACATATTTGCCGCGCACGCTGCGGCATCGGCGGCGAACGCCAAACACGGACTGATTCATGCTTTATTTTGCACCATGGAAGACCGCACTCATTTGGCTGACAGTCTTTGTCGGTGTCCTGTTTGCGCTGCCGAACCTTTACTCGCAGGGGGTTAAAGACTCGCTGCCGGACTTTATGCCGAAAAGCGGTTTGTCCCTTGGCTTGGACTTGCAGGGCGGTGTGCATCTTCAATTGAAGCTGGACCGCCTCGAGCTGGCGGAAAACCGGCTTGAGTCCGTGCGTGACGAAACCCGTCGTTTGCTGCGCGCTGAGGGTATCGGCTACACGGGGCTGGGTGGCGAAGGCCAAACTGTCTCTGTGCGTATTCGTGACCAGTCTGATATCGATGCCGCACGTGAAGCCTTGGCTCCGCTGACTGCTGCTGTGTCTGGCGGTCTTTTGGGGTCGGGCATTGTCACCGAGGTCAATTTGGAAGAGCCCGAAACAGGGCGCTTCTTACTGCAGATTACCGATGCAGGTCTTGACTACCGCATGGGCCAAGCGCTGTCGCAGACGGTGGAAGTGATCCGTGGCCGGATTGATGAACTGGGCACGACTGAGCCGGTCATCCAGCGCCAGGGCGAAGACCGCATTATCGTTCAAGTGCCGGGTCTTGATGATCCGCAACGTCTCAAAGACCTGATCGGCACCACGGCGCGGCTGACGTTCCAAATGGTGGATGTGAGTGCCGATGTAAACGAGGCGCTGAATACCCGCGCACCACCCGGCACCGAACTGCTTTATTCGGCAGACGACCCGCCCATTCCTTACGTTGTTGAGACGCGCGAAATCGTCACCGGTGAAAATCTGGAAGACGCCCAAACCGGCTTTGACCAGAACACCAATGAGCCGGTGGTGACCTTCCGCTTTGACAGCACGGGCGCTCAGCGCTTTGGCCGTGCGACGCAGGAAAATGTCGGTCGTCCGTTCGCCATCGTTTTGGACGATCAAGTCGTCTCCGCACCGCGCATCAATGAGCCTATTCTTGGCGGCTCGGGCCAGATTTCGGGTAACTTCACCGTTGAGGGCGCCAATGATCTGGCCATCCTGCTGCGCGCGGGTGCCTTGCCGTTGACGCCGACATTTGTGGAAGAGCGTACTGTTGGCCCGAGCCTTGGTGCGGACTCTGTTGCCGCCGGTGAAATTGCCGGTCTTGTCGGTGCGCTGCTTGTGCTGGTCTTCATGGTCGGTGCCTATGGCTTCTTCGGGATCATTGCCAATGCCGCGCTTGTTATCAACATTACGCTGATACTAGCCGCGCTATCGGCTTTGGGCGCAACGCTGACCTTGCCGGGCATTGCCGGTATCGTTTTGACCGTTGGTATGGCGGTTGATTCAAACGTGTTGATTTTCGAGCGTATCCGCGAGGAAAAACTCGCCGGGCGGTCGCTTATTCAAGCCATTGATACGGGCTTTCAGCGTGCGTTGACCACAATTGTGGATGCCAACATCACCACGCTGATTGCGGCGGTCATTCTATTCTATCTTGGCTCCGGCCCCATCCGTGGCTTTGCGGTGACGCTAGCTATCGGTATCGTGACGACGGTATTTACTGCCTACATCGTCACGCGCTTTATAGTGGCGGTTTGGCTGCGTCGGACAAAGCCGAAAGAGCTGCCGGTCGGTTTGGTGCGCCACTTTCGGCCTGACACATCGATCCAATTTATGTGGTTGCGCCGTTTTGCATTCTCCATTTCATCGGCGGTGATTGTTGCCTCCGTTGCATTGTTCGCAACCGTCAATATGAATTTGGGTATCGATTTCAAAGGCGGCTCCACCATCGAAGTTCAAGCGCTTGAAGGCAATGCGGACGCTGGCGAAATCCGCGCGGTACTCAGCGAGCTTAACCTCGGAGACGTGCAGGTTCAGGAGTTCGGTACACCGCAGGACATTCTGATCCGCGTTGAAAGCCAGGGCTCAGGGGATACAGCCGAGCAAAGCGTGGTTGCCAAGGTGCGTGCAGCGCTAGAGGCGGATTATTCCATCCGCCGCGTCGAGGTTGTGGGTCCGACAGTGTCGGGTGAATTGGCGCGCGCTGGCACGATTGCGGTGCTGGCGGCTCTGTTTGCCATCCTTGTCTATATCTGGCTGCGGTTTGAGTGGCAGTTTGCGCTTGGGGCGATTATCGCCACCACCCACGACGTGTTGCTGACCATCGGCATGTTTGTGGTCACAGGGCTTGAGTTTAACCTGTCCAGTATCGCGGCGATTTTGACGATTGTCGGTTACTCGCTCAACGATACGGTGGTTGTCTATGACCGCGTGCGCGAGAATTTGCGCCGCTATAAAAAGATGACGCTGGTAGAGTTGCTCGACAAATCCATGAACCAGACATTGCCGCGCACGATTTTGACATCGGTGACGACATTGCTGGCTTTGGTGGCGCTGTTCATCTTTGGTGGTGAGGTTCTGCAATCGTTTGTGGCGGCCATGATCTTTGGCGTCATTGTAGGCACGTATTCGTCGGTCTTTATTGCGGCGCCGGTGCTCATTCTGTTCGGTCTGCGCCCCGGCGCCATGGCCAAGCGTGACAGTGAGGATGATGCTGAGAAGAAGGCCACGGCTAACACCATGCCTGTCGATCTGGATATGTAACCCAACCAGCGGGAGCTCGGATGCCCAAGGGGATTGAAATACGCGAGGCACATTTTCCGGGCCGAGCGCCAATCGACGCCTATGGTAATGGCGGTTTTCGTTTTGCGGATATGAGCCATCGCGGTTCGGTGTTGGCGCTGCCGTCCGGCATCCACGGTTGGGACGTCAAGGCATTCG
>JBAUIL010000273.1:0-21493 GCA_049682915.1 Ahrensia sp.
ATCGTATCGAGCTGCCCTTGGCTGGTGATTTTCAAATTGCCAATGCGCTGGTTTCTGCGGGGCTTGCGATCAGCGTTGGTGTGGAGGCTGCGACCGCGTTCAAGGCGCTGGAGCATCTCAAAGGTGCCTCAGGCAGACTGGAATTGGTTGGCGCAAAGAAGAACGGCGCGCCGGTCTATGTGGACTATGCGCACAAGCCTGAAGCCTTAGAGCAGGTTCTTTTGTCCGTGCGCCCGTTTACCACTGGCAAAGTGTGCGTTGTGTTCGGTTGCGGCGGTGACCGCGATGCGGGCAAACGCGCGATCATGGGTGAAATTGCCGCCAAGCACGCCGACCGTGTGTATGTGACCGACGACAATCCGCGCAGCGAAGAGCCTGCTACCATTCGCGCTGCAATCATGGCAGCGGCGAACGGCGCGATAGAAATTGGCGACCGGCGCGAGGCTATCGTCACAGCAATTGCGCAGCTTGAAAAAGGCGACACACTAATTGTCGCGGGCAAGGGCCACGAGACCGGTCAGACGGCCAATGGCATCACGTTGTCATTTTCTGACCATGAAGAAGTGCGCCGCGCGCTGTCAATGGAGCAGTCATGAGCGATGACATGACCACGCCGACGGAAGACAGTGTGCCATTGTGGCGCGCTGACGACATGATTGAGGCGATGAACGCGCGACCTGTCAATGGCACGCCAGCGCGCGTGGACGGTATTTCAATCGACAGCCGCACCATCAAGCCGGGCGACGCGTTTTTTGCGGTCGCTGGCGATAAATTTGATGGCCACGACTATGCCAGTGCGGCGGCTCGCGCCGGTGCCAGCGTGCTGGTGGTTTCCGCCGACCGGCTGCCTGCGTTGGGCCGCATCACCGTGCCTATGATGGTGGTCAGCGATGTACTGGAAGCGATGCGGCGCTTGGCGCGTGCTGCGCGGTTCCGCTCGAAAGCCAAGATCGTCGCGATTACCGGCTCGGCGGGTAAAACCACCACCAAGGACGCGCTGGCGCATGTGTTGGCTAAACAGGGGCCCACGCACGCCTCTGCCGCGTCTTTCAACAATCATTGGGGTGTGCCGCTAACGCTCGCCCGGATGCCGGTTGATACCCGTTTCGGTGTCTTTGAAATCGGCATGAACCACCACAATGAGATCACGCCACTGGTCGACCTGGTCAAGCCCCATGTCTCCATTGTGACGTTGATTGCAGCCGCACATCTGGGTCATTTCAAAGATCTCGATGACATCGCCAAAGCCAAGGCGGAGATTTTCTCCGGTCTTGTTGCTGGCGGCACAGCGCTGATTAACCGCGACGACAAGCGCTTTGATTTGTTGGCCGAAATGGCAGGCGGTTACGGCGTCAAAAACATCATCGGCTATGGCAATAGCAAACAGGCGCAGGTGCGTCTGGTTTCGGCGAAATATCTCAGCGATTGTTCGACCGTCAAAATCAATGTCGATGGCACTGATGTTGCCGCAAAAATCGGCATTCCGGGCAAGCATGTCGCGCTGAATATGACGGGTGTTCTGGGCGCGGTCGCGTTGTTGGGCGGCGACCCGGTTGCGGCGGGTGCCGCCTTGGCTGATCTTGCCGCATCGCCGGGCCGCGGTGTGCATCACACGCTACCGTTAGGCGACGGCACGTTCTCGCTGATTGATGAAAGCTACAACGCCAACCCCGCATCCATGCAGGCGGCGATGGAAACCATGGCGAATATGGAATTGCCAAATGGGGCGCGCCGCATCGCGGTGCTGGGCGACATGCTTGAAATGGGTGAGCATGCCAAGCGCGTGCACCGTGCGCTGGCGCCGTTGGTCACAAAGAACAATGTGGATATTGTGCGGCTGGCCGGACCGGAAATGAAGGCGCTGGCGGAGAAGCTGAGCGACCATCCCGATTGCCAATATTTCGAGACAACCGACGCATTGATGGAAGCGCTGAGAGGCTTGCCGCGCGCGGGTGATATCATCACGGTGAAATCATCCAACGGCATAGGCTTTTCGCGCATTGTAAAATTGTTTTTAGAGACGTACCCGTCAACGGACAAATGACGTGGTTTGGCGCGGCAACGCGCCATGAGGGGAATAATATGCTGTATTGGCTGACCACTTTTTCAGATCAGTTTCAGGTGCTCAACCTGTTTCGCTACATCACCTTTCGCACCGGTGGAGCGCTGATCACGTCGGCCTTTATCGTTTTCCTGTTCGGACCTGCCATCATTCGCTTGTTGCGCGGACGCCAAGGCAAGGGCCAGCCAATTCGCGCTGACGGGCCACAAACCCATTTCAAGAAAGCCGGTACGCCGACCATGGGCGGCCTGATGATCCTGATCGGGGTGATCGGTGCGACGCTTTTATGGGGCAATTTCAAATCGACCTACACCTGGGTTGTTTTGATGGTGATGATCGGTTTTGGTATTATCGGTTTTTACGATGATTATCTGAAAGTGACCAAACAAAGCGATAAGGGCTTTTCCGGCAAGGCGCGGCTTGGCCTTGAATTCATGATTGCGGCCATGGCAGCTTATGTGATCATGCGTGCGGGCAGTGAGCCGTTTTCGTCGAGCCTGACTTTCCCGTTCTTCAAAGACCTCATGGTCAATCTGGGAATTTTCTTTATTCCGATGGCTGCGTTTGTGATTGTTGGTGCTGGCAATGCGGTCAACCTGACCGATGGTCTGGACGGTTTGGCGATTGTGCCGATCATGATTGCTGCTGCGACCTTCGGCGTGATCGCCTATCTTTCGGGTAACGCGATTTTCGCCGACTATCTGCAAATCCACTTCGTGCCCGGTACGGGCGAATTGTCGATTGTGTTGGGGGCCTTGATCGGCGCCGGGCTTGGCTTTTTGTGGTTCAACGCGCCGCCCGCAGCGATCTTCATGGGTGACACCGGTTCGCTCGCTTTGGGTGGCTTGATCGGCACCGTGGCGGTGGCCACCAAGCACGAAATCGTTCTGGCGATTGTCGGCGGCCTGTTTGTGATGGAAGCGCTGTCGGTGATCATTCAGGTCGGCTACTTCAAACTTACCGGCAAGCGTGTGTTTCTGATGGCGCCGATCCACCACCATTTTGAGAAAAAAGGTTGGACCGAAAGCCAAGTCGTCATCCGTTTCTGGATCATCGCTGTTGTGCTGGCGCTGGTCGGCCTTTCAACCTTGAAGCTGCGGTAATACGATGATCCCTGTCACCCACATGGCTGGAAAAAATGTTGCGGTGTTCGGGCTTGGCGGTTCGGGCTTGTCGACGGCATTGGCTTTGAAGGCTGGCGGTGCCCATGTGCAGGCATGGGATGATAACCCTGATCGGGTGGCTGCGACGGCTGCAGCGGGTGTGCCAACCAGTGATTTGCATGATGCGGATTGGTCCAGTTTTGGCTCTTTCGTTCTATCGCCGGGTGTGCCGCTGACCCATCCGGAGCCGCATTGGACAGTCAAGAAAGCCCATGAGGCGGGCGTTGAAATTATTGGTGACCTTGAACTGTTTGCACGCGAACGTGCCCGTTGGTCTGTTGAGACCACGCTGATCGCGATCACCGGTACAAACGGCAAATCGACCACGACGGCGCTGACTGCGCATATTCTGCGCGAAGCGGGATTGCCTGTCGCGGTGGGTGGCAATATCGGCACGCCGGTGCTGGAATTGGCTATGCCCAAGGCAGGCACTTTCTTTGTGATTGAGTGCTCGTCCTACCAGATTGATTTGGCACCCTCGCTGCGACCAAGCGTTGGCCTGTTGCTGAATGTGACGCCGGACCATCTCGACCGCCATGGCACAATTGAAAATTACGCGGCGATCAAAGCGCGCTTGGTTGAGCGCGCTGATCAGGCCGTCATTGGCATTGACGACACCTATTGTGCCGCGATTGCCGCGCGCATTGAGGACGCGGTGACGGTGCGCGTGGCGCGTGACCGCACCATGATAGACCTGTCTGATGCCGCCTCTTTGCGCGGTGATCACAATGTGCAAAATGCCTTGATGGCGATGCATGCGTGCCGCTTGAGCGGTTTGACGCCTGCGCAAATCACCACCGGTTTCAACACATTTCCGGGCCTTGCGCATCGCATGCAGATTGTTGCGGAACGCGATGGTGTGCAGTTCATCAATGACAGCAAAGCCACCAATGCGGACGCCGCTGAAAAATCACTGACAAGCTTTGCGCGCATCCGCTGGATTGCCGGCGGTCTGGCCAAGGAAGGCGGCATAACAGCCTTGCGGCCGCATTTTTCGCGCATTGCCAAGGCCTATCTGATCGGTGAAGCGGCTCCTGCCTTTGCCGCAACCCTCGGCGATGATGTGCCCTATGAGATTTCGGCCACCATCGACAGAGCGGTTGCCCATGCCGCGCGTGACGCCCAACCCGGCGACGCGGTGCTGTTGGCACCAGCGGCTGCCAGTTTCGACCAATTTGCCAATTTTGAAAAACGCGGCGAGGCTTTTGTAGCCGCCGTTCAAGCGCTGGACCATGCGTCCGCCGGGGAGACAGCCTGATGTATTCACGCAGTGATCGTAGTCTGATTTCTGAATGGTTCTGGACCGTCGACCGATGGTTTGTCGCAGCGTTTATGCTGTTGCTGGGTTTTGGCATCATCCTGTCCTTTGCCGCGAGCCCGCCGGTGGCTGAGCGCATCGGGCTGAATACGTTCCATTTTGTCGAGCGCCACGCGCTGTTTCTGCTGCCTGCGCTTGCGGTGATGTTTGGCGTATCGATGCTGGATGAAAAGCGCGTGCGCCGCTTGGCGCTGGTGGTGCTGGTTGGTTCGGTCGTGCTGATGATTGCAGCCCTGTTTTTCGGACAGGAAGTTAAAGGCTCGCACCGTTGGGTGCGTATCGCGGGTATTTCGGTTCAGCCGTCGGAGTTTATGAAACCCGCCTTTGTGGTGCTGTGCGCTTGGCTGTTTTCCGAGCACATCCGTCGGCCGGACATTCCGGGCAATCTGTTTGCTGGCATTTTATGCGCGGCGATGGTGCTGCTACTTGTAGTGCAGCCAGACCTCGGCCAGACCGTGCTTGTTGCGGGCACCTGGGGTGCGATGTTCTTTATGGCAGGCATGAGCTGGGTCTGGATTGCGCTTTTGGGCGGAGTTGGCTGTGTCGGCCTGCTGGGCGCTTATCTCACCATGCCTCACGTTGCCAGCCGCATTGACCGCTTCGTCAAAGGTGAGGGCGATACCTATCAGGTGGATACCGGCCATGAAGCCATTGTGCGCGGCGGCTGGTTTGGCCAAGGCCCGGGCGAGGGCACGGTCAAGCGTGTGCTGCCCGATAGTCACACAGACTTTGTGTTCGCCGTGCTGGCTGAAGAATATGGCATCGTGTTGTGCATGGTATTGGTCTCGGTGTTTGCGTTCATCGTGCTGCGCGGCTTCATCAAAAGCGCGGATCAGCGCGATCCTTTCCGGCGGTTGGCGGTCTGTGGCCTTGTCACGCTGATCGGTTTTCAGTCAGCCATCAATGTTGCGGTGAACCTGCAATTGATGCCTGCCAAAGGCATGACGCTGCCGTTTGTATCCTATGGCGGATCATCGATGATTGCGGTCGCGTTGACGGCCGGTTTTCTGTTGGCGTTGACACGCCGCCGCGCCGAAGCGCGCATCGGGCGCGCACGCTTTAGCGATCAATCAGCGCCGGTGGCCGCGGAATAGATATGACCAAAGGAAACATCATCCTCAGTGCAGGGGGCACCGGTGGTCACCTGTTTCCCGCGCAAGCCCTGGCCCATGAACTGGTCGTGCGCGGCTGGACCATTCATCTGCTGACCGATCAGCGTGCAACGCAATATGCCGATATGTTTCCGGCGGCAGATATGCATGTGGTTGAAAGTGCATCGCCATCGGGCAAAAACCCGATCAAACTGCTCAAGGCCGTACTGAGCCTGGTGCGTGGCACGCGCCGTGCGCGGCAGCTGATCAATGAGATCAAACCGGCTGCAGTTGTTGGTTTCGGCGGTTATCCGACGGTGCCGCCTTTGTGGGCGGCCAGCGGCGTGGTGCCGACCATGGTGCATGAGCAAAACGCTGTCATGGGCCGCGCCAACAAGGTGCTCGCCGCCAAGGTGACCAAAATCGCTGGTGGCTTTTTGAAAGCGTCGGGCCAGTTTGCCGATAAAATTGTCGAGACCGGCAATCCCGTTCGGCCCGATGTGATTGCCGCGGCGGGTTCGCCCTATCAAGCACCGACTGCCGATGGTCCGCTGAAGCTGCTGATCTTTGGCGGCTCGCAAGGCGCGCAGTTTTTCTCAACCGCGGTGCCCGAGGCTTTGGCCCGTCTGCCGAAAGCCTTGCGCAGCCGGTTGAAGGTAACCGCACAGGCGCGGCCTGAAGACAAAGACGCGGCGGTCGAGATGTATAAAGGCATCGGCGTTGAGGCGGAGATTGCGTCGTTTTTCGGTGATTTGCCGCAACGTATTGCGGACGCGCATTTGGTGATGTCGCGGTCGGGTGCCTCCACCGTCTCGGAGATTGCGGCCATCGGACGGCCTGCGATCTTGGTGCCGTACCCGCACGCGCTGGACCATGATCAGGCGGCCAACGCTGCAGCGCTGGAAGCGCGCGGCGGCGCTCTGGTCAAACCACAAAGCCAGCTGACGGCGGCGTCTATGGCTGAACTGCTGGAAGAATTGCTCGGCGCGCCCGACAGGCTGGTTGCGATGGCTGATGCGGCAAAGGCTGCAGGCCGACCCGATGCGACCGGCTTGCTTGCTGATTTGGTAGAGGCTATTGCCTCCGGCGAGAAACACACGACACCCTGATTTGAAGGACCGGACCATCCCATGAAAATGCCGCAAAACATCGGAATTGTACATTTTGTCGGTATTGGCGGCATTGGCATGAGCGGCATTGCAGAAGTGCTGCACAATCTCGGCCATAAGGTTCAAGGGTCCGACCAAGCTGACGGTGCCAATGTGCAGCGCCTGCGCGCCAAGGGCATTGCGGTGGCTGTTGGTCATGCAGCCGAAAATCTGGGTGACGCGGAAGTGGTGGTGGTGTCGACCGCCATCAAGAAAAACAATCCGGAACTGGTGGCCGCGCGCGAACGGCTATTGCCGGTGGTGCGGCGCGCGGAAATGCTGGCGGAAATCATGCGCTTCCGTAACGCGATTGCAATAGGCGGCACGCATGGCAAAACCACGACCACGTCCATGGTCGCGACATTGTTGGAAGCAGGCGGGCTGGACCCGACGGTAATCAATGGCGGCATCATCAATGCTTACGGCACCAATGCGCGCATTGGCCAAGGCGACTGGATGGTGGTGGAAGCGGACGAGAGCGATGGCACGTTTTTGAAACTGCCCGCCGATGTGGCGGTGATCACCAATATCGACCCTGAGCATTTGGACCATTATGGCAATTTTGACGCGGTGCGCGCGGCGTTCCGGGCGTTTGTCGAAAACGTGCCATTCTACGGGTTCGGTGTCGCCTGTATCGACCATCCGGAAGTGCAGGCGCTGGCCAGCCGGATTACTGATCGGCGGGTAATTTCTTATGGTGAAAACCCGCAAGCCGATGTGCGCTGCGTCAACCACCGTATGGACGGGCCGGTTTCAGTGTTTGACGTCAACATCCGTGAACGCAAGTCCGACACCACAATCGAGATCAAAGATCTGCGCCTGCCCATGCCCGGCAGGCACAATATGCTCAATGCGACAGCCGCGATTGCCGTGGCTCACGAGTTGGGCATGGACGCGTCGGGCATCCTGCGTGGCCTGTCGAGCTTTGGCGGTGTGAAGCGCCGCTTTACCCAGACTGGCGTTTGGAACGACGTGTCGATTTTTGATGACTACGCCCACCACCCCGTTGAGATTAAGGCTGTGTTGAGCGCGGCGCGCGCTGCGGCGGGCGATGGCAGCCGCGTTTTTGCGGTCATGCAGCCGCACCGCTTTACGCGCCTGCGCGATTTGTTCGATGATTTTTCAGCGTGTTTCAACGATGCCGACACGGTGATGGTTGCGCCGGTCTATCAGGCCGGTGAAGACCCGATTGACGGCATCAATGAGCACGAGCTGGTCAACCGGATGCGCACAGGCGGGCACCGCGATGCGCGCGTCATTGCGGGGCCGGACGAGGTGCCTGCTGTGATCCGCGATGAAGCCAAGCCAGGCGACTATGTGCTGTATCTCGGCGCGGGCAACATCACTGCTTGGGCCTATGCCTTGCCAGAAATCCTTGCTGCGGGAAATGCCGGATGAGCACCACCAGAGGCGAGACATTGCTGGCGCAATTGACGCCACTGATGTGGGCTGTGCGTGGGCGCATGACACCGGACGCCGCCATGAGCGCGGTTACATGGTTCCGCACGGGCGGACCTGCGGATGTGCTTTTTCAGCCAGCAGATACCGATGATCTGGCCGCATTCATGGCGGCATTGCCTGCCGATGTGCCGGTGCTTGTCGTCGGCGTCGGCTCCAATTTGATGGTGCGTGACGGCGGTGTGCGCGGCGTTGTTATCCGCCTGTCCGCCAAAGGTTTTGGCGCTATTGAAACGGTGGATGGTACGCGGCTGAAGGCGGGTGCGGCGGTGCCGGACAAAATGCTCGCTGCGGCGGCGTTGAAAGCCTCCATCGGCGGCTTCCATTTTTACCATGGTATTCCCGGTGCCATCGGTGGCGCCTTGCGGATGAATGCAGGGGCCAACGGCACCGAAACGCGCGAGCGGGTGGTTGAGGTTTATGCTGTTGACCGTCAGGGCAACCAGCACACGCTGACCAATGCCGACATGGATTATGCCTACCGGCATTCCGGTGCGCCCAAGGATTGGATATTCACCGGCGCGCTGTTTGAAGGCTTTCGCGAAGAGCAGAGTGTCATTCAGAAAATGATGGATGAGGTGCAACACCACCGTGAGACTGTGCAGCCGGTCAAAGAAAAAACCGGCGGTTCCACCTTCAAAAACCCGGAGGGCACATCGGCTTGGAAAGAAGTTGATCGCGCTGGTTGCCGTGGCCTGATGATTGGCGGCGCGCAGATGAGCCCGCTGCATTGCAACTTCATGATCAACACCGGCTCCGCGTCCAGCCATGATCTCGAAACGCTGGGTGAGACTGTCCGCACCAAGGTGTTGGACAATTCCGGTATTCGGTTGGAATGGGAAATCAAGCGCATCGGTGACTTTGCCCGCGACGAAGATCCGGTGCAGCCGTTTCTGGGTCGTTTGTTGTGATTGCGACGGCGTGGTTTGCCGCATGACATTGCGGGGTCCTCGGTGTAGGCACCCATTATGAACATCACCTTTCTCGCTGGCTTTACGCTCGGCCTTTCCCTCATACTTGCTATCGGCGCGCAAAACGCCTTCATTTTGCGGCAGGGCCTGCGGCGTGAGCATGTGTTGCCGTTGGTGCTTGTCTGCGCGGCATCGGATGCACTTCTGATCATTGCCGGGGTCAGTGGCTTTACAGCGCTCAGCAACGCGGCGCCTTGGGTTGAGCCTTTGTTTGGCTATGGCGGGGCGGCGTTTCTATTTTGGTATGGTGGCATGAGCTTCCGCCGTGCGTGGAAGGGTGGCGAAGCGCTGATGCCAGCCAGCGACAAGGGCGTTTCGCTGAAGGCTGCGGTGCTGACGTGTCTGGCGCTGACGTGGCTGAACCCGCATGTGTATCTGGACACTGTCATTCTGCTTGGGTCGGTGAGCGCACAATATGCGGACAAACTTTCTTTTGGCTTTGGTGCGGTTACAGCGAGTTTCGTGTTCTTTTTCGCGCTCGGCTACGGGGCGCGCTTGCTGACGCCGATTTTTGCATCGCCGCGCAGCTGGCAGGTGTTGGAAGTGATTGTCGGTGCAACCATGTGGGCGATAGCAATAAAGCTGCTTCTCATTTAGACGCGCAAACCGGAAGCTCTTTCAAAGGTGGCTCAACGGGGCTAGAGCCTTATCATGACCACCGCTTCTACATCACCAGCACCGCTGAGCTACCGCGCGCATGTCCGCACTGCGCTCGCCCTCGGCGTGCCGTTGGTCGGCTCGTCCATCGGTGGCATGTTGATGAACACTACCGACACAGTAATGCTGGGCTGGTACGGTATTACAGAGTTGGCTGCCGGCGCACTGGCAACGCAGTTCTGGTTCACGGTCATGATGTTCGGCGCGGGCTTTGCCTATGCGGTGGTTCCTCTTGCCAGTCAGGCGGAGGGCCAAGGCGATGTCGTGCGGGTGCGGCGCGCCACGCGCATGGGCATGTGGGTGTGCTTTGCCTTTTGCTGCGCGGTGATGCCAATTTTATGGTTCACAGAGCCAATTTTTCTAGCGCTCGGTCAGGATGCGGAAGTTGCGCGGCTGGGCGGCGAGTATATGCGCATCGCGCAGTGGGCGATGTTTTTTCTGCTGGGCACGTGGACGCTGCGCGGTTTTCTGACCGCGATTGAACGGACGGCCTTTGTATTTTGGGCGACCTTTGTCGGTGTGTTTGTCAACATCGCGCTGAACTGGCTGTTCATTTTCGGCAATGGCGGCATGCCGGAAATGGGCATGCGCGGTGCGGCGGTGGCCACTGTGGGCACCAATGGCTCGATTTTTGTCGCGACGCTGGTCTATTGCGCCGTCAATAAACGCGCTGCGCCCTATGAATTGCTGGTGCGGGTGTGGAAGCCCGATTGGGAAGCGTTCCGCGAGGTCTTCCGGCTGGGATTGCCCATCGGCCTGATGATCACCGCCGAGACCGGCATGTTCATCTTCTCATCGCTGTTCATGGGCTGGATCTCTGTTGTTGCGTTGGCCAGCCACGGCATTGTGCTGCAAATTGCGTCCCTGGCTTTCATGGTGCCGATGGGGATGAGCCAGGCGGCAACCGCGCGTGTGGGCACATTTTACGGACAGACTGACGCTGCCAATCTCAACCGCGCGGCGGCTGTTATGATGGCGCTGTGCCTGGCCTTTGCGTGCGCTGCTGGCGCTTTGTTCTTATCGGTGCCGGAAACGCTGATTGCGTTGTTTCTGGATGAGGCCAAGTCGGAGTCAGCGGCGGTGGCAGCCTATGCGGTGCCGCTGTTGTTTGTGGCGGCGTGTTTTCAGCTCACCGATACATCGCAGGCTATCGGCGCAGCGCTGTTGCGCGGGTTGAATGACACGCGCGTGCCGATGGTGATGGCAAGTTTTTCTTACTGGATAGTCGGCTTGGGCCTATCCTATGTGCTGGCGTTTCCGCTGGGCTTGGGCGGCGTTGGTGTGTGGATCGGCCTTGCCAGCGGTTTGGGCATGGCGACGGTGCTACTCAATTGGCGCTTTTTGCGCATCCGTCCGATTTAATTTCACCTGTCCGAATCAAGCGACTTGTCAGCGAATCAATCGTCTGATTCTATGGGCCATTCAGTATTTGAGTCGGGCTGTGGGGCCCTCGTGTTCGCGTTGTAAATTGGATGCAGCGCGTCGCACCTGTTTTGCATCCAGCGTTTCGTGGGGGAATTATGACCAAGCCGCATATCGCCGTTCTTATGGGCGGATTTTCATCAGAACGTCCGGTCAGTTTGGCTTCAGGCACCGCCTGTGCGAACGAGTTGGAGGCAGCGGGTTACAAGGTCACCCGCGTTGATGTGGACCGCAATGTTGGCAGTGTGCTGGCCGATCTTAAGCCCGATGTGGCGTTTAATGCGCTGCATGGACCCTACGGCGAAGACGGCACCATTCAGGGTATTTTGGAATATCTGCAAATTCCCTACACCCATTCGGGTGTACTGGCGACGGCGGTGGCGATGGACAAGGAAATGTCCAAGCGCATTGCGCTTTCGCACAACATTCCCTGCGCTGAATCAAAAATCATGAACCGTTTTGACTTCACCGCAGCGCACCCCATGCCAACGCCTTATGTGGTCAAGCCGGTGGCGGAGGGGTCAAGTTTTGGTGTTGTTATTGTCGATGCCAATCAGCCGCATCCGCCGGAAATCATCAAGTCCAGTGATTGGCGCTATGGCGACCGCGTGATGGTGGAGCGCTACATCCATGGACGCGAGTTAACCTGTGCCGTGATGGGCGATGTGGCACTGGGTGTGACCGAGATTATACCGCAGGGACAAGCGTTTTATGATTACGACTCCAAGTACCAGGCCGGTGGATCAAATCATGTGTGTCCCGCGAAAATTTCACCAAATATTTACCAAACTATTACGAATATAGCGCTCAAAGCGCATCAGGCGTTTGGCTGTAAGGGTGTTACGCGATCTGACTTCCGGTACGACGACAGATTTTCTCCAAATGGAGAGCTGATCTGGCTGGAAATCAACACGCAACCCGGCATGACAGCCACCTCCTTGGTGCCGGAATTGGCCGAACAAGCGGGGCATTCTTTCCGTGAGTTACTGGTCTGGATGGTTGAGGACGCATCTTGCGAGCGATGAACGAAGCAATGAGAAAAGGCAGTCTCCGCATTGACGCGGAAGAGGCAGTGCTGCCGCGCTTGTTGCGTCGTCCTGTACGCTATTTCTTGCGGCTGATGGACAATAAGGTTGCTCTGCCGCGCCACATTGAAACCATCGGCATGACCGCCATCGTCGGCGGTGCCGTTGTTTACGGATCTATTTTAGGTGGTCAGTTCCAACTCGCTGTCGAGAAGGTGACAGTGACGGCCGGGCTCGCTGTCGAGAAAATCGAGATTGATGGTCACGTCCATGCACGGCCTGAAGATGTGTTTGCTGTCCTAGGATTAGATGGGCCGCGCTCATTATTTTCTATTGATCCCGTTGAGTCACGCGCCGCGCTTGCGACCCTGCCATGGGTCAAGTCCGCGCAAATTCGGAAAAGCTACCCGGATACGCTGCATATCTCGATTGAAGAGCGTGAGCCTTTTGCCATCTGGCAAACCCGCGATGCGTTGTCGGTCGTGCAGGTAAACGGTGACGTGATCGGTGGCTATTCTGGCAATAGCCTGCGCCATTTGCCGTTGTTGGTGGGTGATGGTGCGCCTGAAGAGGCTGCCGCCTTCATGCAAACCGTGGCGAAATATGAAGAGATTGCTGCCGACGTGCGGGCTTTTGTGCGCGTCGGCCAGCGTCGTTGGAATTTGCGTTTGCAAAACGGCCTGACGATCAAATTGCCGGAAAGTGGCGTTGAAGAAGCGCTGCAGCGCGTTGTTGATTTGCAGCGCGACCACGATGTGCTTGGCCGCGATTTGGCGTCGATTGATGTGCGTCTACAAGACCGCACCGTGCTTGCATTGACTGAACATGCGATGAGCCAGCGCAACGCCGCGCTGAAAGCCCGCGATATCACCAATAAGCGTGTTGAGGACAGCATCTGATGGCTGACCAGTCTACACATAGCGCCAATCAAAAGCGGCAGCGCAAGGGCTCGGTTATCACTGTGCTTGATGTTGGCAGCACCAAGACCGTTTGCATTATTGCGCGCATGGTGCCTGATAGTGGCGCAACCTATCTGCATGGCCGCACCCATGCGGCTGAAGTGATCGGCATTGGCCACACGCGCTCCGGCGGCATCAAATCCGGCGTTGTTATCGACCTTGAGCGCGCTGAGCGGTCCATTCGTGTTGCGGTGGAATCCGCTGAGCGCATGGCCGGACTGACGGTTGACTCGATGATCGTCAACATGACCGCAGGGCGCTTGCGAAGCCGCATCATCGGCGCTTCCATACCGCTGGATGAAAGCCGCCCCATTTCAAAATCCGATCTTGATAAGGTTCTCAAATCAGCGGTTTCGCGTGGCTCGCGCACAGACCGTCAGGTGCTGCACCTGTTGCCGGTCGATCATGTGCTGGATGGGCAAGCGGGTATTGCCGATCCACGCGGCATGGTTGGCAGCGAATTGCAGTTGAACATGCATGCGCTAACCGCCGACACCGCGCCGATGCGCAATCTGGAATTGGCGATCAACCGTGCGCATTTGAGCGTCGAGACAATGGTGGCCACACCTTATGCGGCTGGCCTTTCAGCGCTGGTTGATGATGAGCTGGAATTGGGTTGCGCCTGCGTTGATATGGGCGGCGGCACCACCTCGATCTCTGTTTTCTCCGAGCGTCAATTCATTCATGCTGACGCCATTCCGGTGGGCGGGCACCATGTGACAATGGACATTGCACGCGGCTTTTCCTGCTCGATTGACGATGCCGAGCGCCTGAAAGTCATGCATGGCAGCGTTTTGGCGGCCAATTGCGATGACCGCGACACAATTCAAGTCGCGGCAATCGGCTCTGATGGCAGCGATCAAGCGCTAAGTGTGCCGCGTGGCGTTCTGAACCGGATAATTTCGGCGCGCGTGGAAGAAACACTGGAAATGCTGCGTGAGCGCATCAATGCGTCCGGTCATTCGTCTGTGGTGGGCAAGCGGGTCGTGCTGACCGGTGGTGCCGCGCAAATGAGTGGCCTTGCAGAAATGGCCCGGCGCATCCTGGGCCGCAATGTGCGCATCGGGCGTCCACTGGGCGTGCGCGGCATGCCGATGGCGGCCAAAGGGCCGGGCTTTTCGGCAGCGGTCGGTTTGATGATTTACCCTCAGGTTGCGGACCGTGACCAGAGTACAGCGAAATTCATGGGTGCTCGGCACCGTCGCGCAACGGGCACAGATGGCCCGCTCGGACGGATGTCGCAGTGGCTGCGTGAGAGTTTTTAACAATTGCCCGGTGTTTTGACCGGACACGGATGGCGCGGCGGCGCATCCCCACACAAGAGGAAGATGCAATGACAATCAATCTCAAAAAGCCGGATATTACCGAGCTCAAGCCGCGCATTACTGTGTTCGGCGTCGGTGGCGGCGGCGGCAACGCTGTCAACAATATGATCAATTGCGGTCTGCAAGGCGTGGAATTCGTTGTCGCCAACACAGACGCGCAAGCGCTGACCATGAACAAAGCAGAACGCATTATCCAACTGGGTATGGGCGTGACCGAAGGTTTGGGCGCAGGCTCTATGCCCGATATTGGCCGCGCAGCTGCTGAAGAGTGCATCGACGAGATCATCGATCATCTCAACGGCACGCATATGTGTTTTGTCACCGCCGGTATGGGTGGTGGTACAGGCACGGGCGCTGCACCGGTTGTTGCGCGCGCTGCCCGTGAAAAAGGCATTCTGACCGTTGGTGTCGTAACCAAGCCCTTCCATTTTGAAGGCCAACGCCGGATGCGCACTGCGGATGCAGGCATTGAAGAGCTGCAAGCCAACGTGGACACGTTGATTGTTATCCCGAACCAGAACCTGTTCCGGATTGCCAATGACAAAACCACCTTTGCCGACGCTTTCGGTATGGCAGATCAGGTGTTGTTCTCCGGTGTTGCGTGCATCACGGACCTGATGGTCAAAGAAGGTCTGATCAATCTTGATTTCGCCGATGTACGCTCCGTTATGCGCGATATGGGTAAGGCCATGATGGGCACCGGTGAAGCATCTGGCGAAGGCCGTGCGATGGCGGCTGCGGAAGCGGCAATCGCCAACCCGCTGCTCGATGAAACATCCATGAAAGGCGCAAACGGCCTGTTGATCTCCATCACCGGTGGCCGTGACATGACACTGTTTGAAGTCGATGAAGCAGCGACCCGTATTCGTGAAGAAGTTGACCAGGATGCCAACATCATCCTTGGCGCGACCTTTGATGAAGAGCTGGAAGGCATTATCCGTGTCTCCGTTGTGGCAACCGGCATCGATGCTGCTGCCCTCGAAAACGCCCAGAATAACCGTGACAGCCGCCCCATTCCACGCGCTGTCACCGGCGCTGCAAAGCCAGCTGTTGAAGCGGCACCGGCACCTGCGCAAGCTGTAGCACAAGCCCCTGCGCCTTTGGCTGCAAAGCCTGCACCGGTCTCTCGTGCCAACCCGGAACGCGATCTTGCTTCCGACATGGCGGCCTTTGAACGTCATGCCGCCGCGCCAGAGGCGACGGCTGATTTTCGTCCGCAAAGCCGCGTGTTCGGCAATGCTCCTGCCACGCCTTTAGCACCGAAGGCTGAAGCGCCGGTGCAGCGTTCTGCTCCTGTGGCTGAAGATCATCAGCCCGTGTTGCGTGCGCCAGAGCAGCATCCACTGCCACCACGCGCTGAAATGCCAAGAGTTGAGGACTTCCCACCAATGGTGAAGGCTGAAATTGAGGCGGCATCGCCCCGCGCACCCATGCATGATGCGCGCGATGATGATGATGAGCGTGGCCCGCTGGGAATGTTGCGCCGTCTGGCCAGTGGCCTGTCGGTGCGCCGTGAAGACGAGGTAGAGTACGAGCGTGAAGAGCCTGTGCAGTCATCTGCGCCACGTTTGCGCCCGGCACCGAACCAACCCCTGTCGTCTGCGCCGCGCCGGCCATTGTCGCAAGATGCGTCCATGTATGCGCCGCGTCGTGACCAGTTGGATGATACGGGCCGCCTGCGTCAGCCAACGGCTTCAGACGCTGAAGAGGATCAGTTGGAAATTCCGGCATTCCTGCGCCGTCAGGCCAATTAAGCCTGCGTTAACATTTTTAATCAAAACTGATACACGTCGCGCCTCTCAAAAAGTGCGCGGCGTGTAAGTGTATGAAATCACGTTTGTTTTTTGGAACCCGCGTTTGTAATGTTGGTAACAAAACGTAAGGAAGCGTGATTTGGAATACGTGTCGACTCAATCCATAATCGAAAAAGAGTGGGGGACTCTTTCACTGGCGCATTTCAATGCGCTGACTGTGAAACTTAACAAACGGGCTGATCTATGGGGAACAACTTGAGAGCTTACCAGACCACGCTTGCCAAAACGGTAATGTTGTCGGGTATCGGTGTTCACAGCGGTAGCCCAGTTTCTATTTCCATCGACCCTGCCGGCCCGAATACGGGTATCGTGTTCCGTCGTCGTTTCGCTGATGGCCGCACGCAAGATTTTCCCGCCTTGGCCAATCATGTCGGTGCAACCGATTTATGTACCATCATCGGTGATCCCAATGGTGACCATGTGGCGACCATTGAGCACATTATGGCGGCATTTTCCGCTTTGGGCCTCGATAATGTCATCGTTGAGATTGATGGGGCAGAAGTGCCGATTATGGATGGCAGCGCCCGCATCTTCGTGGAAGCAATCGACGAAGCCGGTATTCAATATCATTTGGCGAAACGCCGCTACATCCGCGTAAAGCAAACCACACGCGTCGAAATTGGCGGCTCCTGGGCTGAATTCACGCCCCATGAAGGCACCCGTTTTGAAGTAACGATTGATTTCGACAGCCCGCTGATCGGACGACAGTCTTTTGAAGGCGAAGTCACGTCGGACATTTTCCGCCAGCAATTGGCCAATGCGCGTACATTTGGCTTTATGAAAGATGTTGAGCGCCTGTGGGCATCGGGCCACGCCTTAGGCTCATCGTTGGATAATTCAGTGGTCATTTGTGATGACCACAGTGTGATCAACCAAGGTGGTTTGCGCTTTGCCGATGAGTTTGTGCGGCACAAAACGCTTGATGCAGTGGGTGATCTGGCTTTGGCCGGTGCACAATTTATCGGTTGTTTCCGCTCGTATCGTGGTGGGCACCGCCTCAATTCTGCTGCGCTGAAGGCGTTGATCGCTAATCCCGAGGCTTATGAGATCGTCGAATCCTTTGAGCAGCGCGAACGGGTTTATCCGCGTGAGTTTGTTGCGATTGCCGGCCAAACATTTGCACCGTGGGCCAACTGAACAGCGGCTTTAACCGCGATGGCCACAAAATAGTGCCAATTGATATCCATAGCGTTGCCGATTGTCGCTGATCACTGTATCTAGCGATAAGAAGCCTGCGCGACTGCAATGGTTTCAAATTCTAGCCTGCATGCTGAGTGAGTACGAGCCCGATGATGAAACAGCGTATTGCGACACAACAACCATCGCGCAGCCCGAAACTGTCGCTTTTGCTAAGTGCTGCGGTTTTGGTGGCAAGCACTGCCTTGACCGCTTGTTCGCGCGACAATGAAAATCTCGACTTGAGTTCATACGTCAACAGCGTCGAGCCAGCGGATGTGCTTTACAATCAGGGGCTCGCAAATATGAACCGGGGCAACCTCAGAGAGGCTGCCGCCAAGTTCAAAGCGGTGGACCGCCAGCATCCTTATTCAGATTTTGCGCGCAAATCGAATGTGATGGCGGCATTTGCTTCTTACAAGATGGGCGAATTTGACGAGGCGATCAGCTCCGCGCGGCGCTTTGTATCCCTGTATCCTACCCATGAAGATGCCGCTTATGCGCAATATATTATTGGCCTGTCTTATTTCAGCCAGATGCCCGAAATCACGCGTGACCAGCGCGATACGCAGTTGGCACTGCAGAACTTCAATGAGTTGATCGAGCGCTATCCCGATTCAATCTATATTGACGATGCCGAGCAAAAGATCCGCGCTTCACGTGATCAGTTGGCCGGTAAGGAAATGCAGGTTGGTCGCTATTATCTGGAGCGCCGTGAGTATGCCGGTGCGGTTACCCGTTTTCGCGGTGTG
The DNA here is from genome assembly GCA_049682915.1 of Ahrensia sp. GTDB lineage: Bacteria > Pseudomonadota > Alphaproteobacteria > Rhizobiales > Rhizobiaceae > JBCDLI01. Next base: position 18,342 of record JBAUIL010000273.1, read on the forward strand.
GTTGAGCAATATTCCAACACGCGCCATGTTGAAGAAGCGCTTGCGCGCCTGACAGAAACCTATTTCGCAATGGGGCTGGTGGCTGAAGCGCAAAATGCGGCGGGCATTTTGGGGCACAATTTCCCCGATAGCCAATGGTATGCCGACTCATATAAGCTGCTGCAAACCGGTGGTGTTGAGCCTCGCGAAAACACAGGCTCACCGCTGTCACGCATCACACGTCAGGTTCTTGGCGCGTAAGCTTTTATTTTCATTGGAACGACCATGCTGGCCGAACTGTCGATCCGCGACATCGTTTTGATCGATCAGTTGACCATCCGTTTGGACGGTGGCCTGTCGGTTTTGACCGGCGAAACCGGTGCGGGTAAGTCGATTTTGCTCGATGCGCTGTCGCTGGCATTGGGCGCGCGCGGTGATGCCGGGCTGGTGCGCAAAGGCTGTGAACAGGGCAGTGTAACGGCGATTTTCGATGTGCCCGCGCATCTGGATATGGCGGCGATACTGGCAGAAGCGAATATCGAACTGGATGCGGGCGAGCCGGTCATTCTGCGCCGCGTGCAGGCGGCAGATGGGCGCACGCGCGGTTATATCAACGATCAATCGGCCAGTGCCAGCCTGATGCGCAGTGTCGGCCAGCAACTGGTTGAGATTCATGGCCAGCACGCTGACCGTGCGCTGGTGGACGCAACAGCGCACCGCCAATTGCTGGACGCGTTTGGCCGGTTGGGCGCGGATGTTGCAGCGGTGGCTGAGGCCTATAGGCAGTGGAATACGACGCGCCGTGCGCTGGAACAACATCGCAAGCAGGTGGCTGAAGCGCAGCGTGAAGCGGATTATTTGCGGGCATCGTTTGACGAACTGACCAAGCTCGCTGCGGAGCCGGGCGAGGAAGAACGCTTGGCCGCTGAGCGCACCCGCATGATGCAGTCGGAAAAGATCGCCACTGATCTCAATGATGCCAATGAAGTGTTGTCCGGCATGAAATCGCCCGTGCCAGAAATTGGCGGGCTGATGCGAACGCTTCAACGAAAAGCCGCCGATGTACCGCAGATTTTGGAGCCGGTGGTTGAACATTTGGGCCGCGCGCTGGACCATCTGGCCGATGCGCAAAACCTGATCGAAGTTGCCATCAATGATAGTGGTTTTGACGCGCGCGCCCTGGAGAAAACCGAGGAGCGCCTGTTTTCTCTGCGCGCGGCGGCGCGCAAGTTCAGTGTGCCGGTTGATGGCCTCTGTGACCTCGCCATTGAGATGGGTGACCAGCTGGCGGCGTTGGATGCCGGTGAGAGCCAATTGGCGGCGCTTGAAAAGCAGGAGCTGGAAGCAGCAGCGCTGTATGACCGGTTGGCCTTGGCCTTGTCGGAGGCCCGGCTGCGGACGAGCGAAGAATTATGCGCCGCGGTGATGGGCGAATTGCCGGCGCTCAAGCTGGAACATGCGACCTTTCTGGTTGATGCTCACAGTGAGCCATCCCAGCGCACAGCAAGCGGCATCGATACAATCGAATTTTGGGTGCAGACCAACCCCGGCACCAATCCCGGCCCGATGATGAAGGTCGCTTCCGGCGGCGAGCTGTCACGGTTTTTGTTGGCGCTGAAAGTGGTGCTGGCAGACCGTGCGTCTGCGCCGACGCTGGTATTTGATGAGATTGACACCGGCGTTGGCGGCGCGGTTGCTGATGCGATTGGCGCGCGGCTGGCGCGGTTGGCAGGCAGTGTACAGGTGCTGTCCGTCACCCATGCGCCGCAAGTCGCAGCGCTGGCGTCCAACCATTACCTCATCGCCAAAAAGCGCGGTGACACCGATTTGATGGCGACATCGGTAGCGCTGATGGACGAACAGGACCGGCTGGAAGAAATCGCGCGCATGTTGTCCGGCGCGCAGATCACCGATGAAGCCCGCGCGGCGGCGTTGCGCCTGCTTAACGCTGGATAAGCCATCCAGGCCCTTTCCCACACGCTTGCGCAGCGCTAATTCCTAGGTGGTTCCGCGTGGATAGGATATGCGATGATGAGTGACGACCGCGACATAGCTGTGGACGCGCTGAACGCTGAACAGGCGGCGCGCGAATTGGCGCGGCTGGCTGCTGAAATGGCAGACGCTGACCAAGCCTACCACACCGACGATGCGCCGGTTATTTCTGATGCAGCCTATGATGCGCTCAAGCAGCGCAACAGCGCCATTGAAGCGCGTTTTCCCGCATTGAAACGTGCTGACAGCCCCAGCGAGAGGGTTGGCGGGGCCGTGTCGGATAAATTCGACAAGATCACGCACCGCGTCGCGATGTTGTCGCTCGATAATGCGTTTTCCGATGGTGATGTGCATGACTTTGCGGCGCGGGTGAAGCGCTATTTGAAGATGGCTGAAACGGCACCCATTCGCTTGACAGCGGAGCCGAAGATTGACGGCCTTTCACTATCGCTGCGCTATGAGGATGGCGCGCTGGTCTATGCCGCAACACGCGGCAACGGGCAGGTGGGGGAAAACGTCACTGCTAACGCACGCACCATCGCCTCCATTCCGCACCATCTGCCCGCCGATGCGCCGTCGGTGTTTGAGGTGCGCGGCGAGGTTTATATGGCCAAGTCGGATTTTGCCGCGCTCAATGAGGCGCAAGCGGCGGCGGGTAAGCCGACTTACGTCAATCCGCGCAACACGGCGGCGGGTTCGCTGCGCCAGCTGGATGCGTCGGTCACCGCATCGCGTCCGCTGAAGTTTTTTGCCTATGCCTGGGGCGAGGTAAGCGAGATGCCTGCCGCTACCCAATCGGCCATGGTGGAAAAGCTTGCGGCCTATGGTTTTGAGACCAACCCGCTGATGGCGACCTTTGACGATGTGGACGCGTTGCTGGCGCATTACCACCATATTGAAGTCGAGCGCGCGGACCTGCCTTACGATATTGATGGGGTGGTCTATAAGGTTGATGATCTGTCGCTGCAGGCACGGCTCGGCTTTGTGTCGCGGTCACCACGATGGGCCATCGCGCACAAATTTCCCGCTGAAAAAGCCGTCACCATTTTGCAGGCGATTGATATTCAGGTTGGCCGCACCGGCGCTGTGACCCCGGTGGCGCGGCTGGAGCCGGTGACCGTTGGCGGCGTGGTGGTAACCAACGCAACTTTGCACAATGCCGAGGAAATCGACCGTTTGGG
>JBAUIL010000274.1:0-13538 GCA_049682915.1 Ahrensia sp.
AGCGCCAAGTTTCGGGTGGCGAAACAAACTTTTTGCCGGTAGCGGTGGCGCATGACCAAAGCGACCACCCCTCAATCAACACAAATGACGCCCGCCCTATGGGCGATGCTTGTCACGCTCTCCATCATTTGGGGTGGATCGTTCTTTTTCAACGGGGTGCTGGTGCGCGAATTGCCGCCGTTGACCATCGTGTTTTTTCGCGTTTTTCTCGCCGCTGTGACACTGCATCTTTGGCTCTTGGCAACCGGAAGCCCGCTGCGCGCACCAGCTAGATTATGGGGCACCTTTCTGGTCATGGGCATGCTCAACAATGTTATCCCGTTTTCACTGATTGTTTTTGGCCAAACGCAAATCGCGTCGGGCGTGGCGTCAATTTTGAACGCCACCACACCGCTTTTCACTTTGCTCGTCGCGCACTGGGCAACCGATGATGAGAAGATCGGCCCTGCCAAGATTGCAGGACTGATTGTCGGCTTCAGCGGGGTCTTTGTCATGCTTGGCGGCCTGGCCGGCTTTGGGATTGATGTGCCTGTCGTGGCTTATCTGGCGTGTCTCGGTGCCGCGCTCAGCTATGGGTTTGCAGGCGTGTTCGCGCGGCGCTTCCGCGCGTTAGGTGTCGCGCCCAAACATGTGGCTGCCGGTCAGTTGACCGGTTCAAGCATGGTCATGTTGCCGATGATGGTCTGGTTTGATGCGCCTTGGACACTCGGTCTGCCCAGCCTATGGTCAGTGGTGGCCATGCTTGGCCTCGCCGTCATTTGCACGGCAATGGCCTATATTCTGTTTTTCCGCATTCTAGCCGGTGCAGGCGCAACCAATGTGTCACTGGTAACATTTTTGGTGCCGGTCAGCGCCATCATGCTCGGCATCGTCTTTCTCGACGAAGCGCTCGCACCCCGCCACCTCGCGGGCATGGTGTTGATCGGCGCCGGTCTGGCCTTGGTTGATGGGCGATTGTTCAAGCGCCGTTAGAACGGCAGCTTCATGCCCGGTGGCAGGGGCATGCCGGCGGTCAGCTCTTGGGTTTTTTCAGCCATAATCGCTTCAATTTTGCCCTTGGCATCGCCATGCGCGGCAACAATCAGATCTTCCAGAATTTCCACATCATCTTCGGCAAACATGGACGGGTCGATCTTGATGGCGGTCAAGTGCCCTTTGCCCGACAGGGTGACATGTACCATGCCGCCACCGGCGGTGCCTTCGGCGGTCATCGCTTCAATCTCAGCCTGCATTTCAGCCATCTTGGCTTGCATTTCCTTGGCCTTTGACATCAAGCCCATCAAATCTTTCATCATTGTCTCCGTAAGTGGGATTAGTCGTCCAGCGTATCGGGATCGACGGGTAGTTCCGCTTCGCCATCCAGCATTTCCGGCTCATTCGCAAGCGCGTTTGCATCCAGGCGCACATCGATTACGCGGGCACCGGGAAACTGGTTCAAATAGGCCGACACCACCGGATCGCGTCCCGCATCTTCAAGCAGTGCATCGCGCTGGGCGCGGTCTTCTTCTTCCAGTGTGGCCCCGCCGGGCTCAGCGGAGATGGAGACCATCCACATCCGGCCCGTCCAGTCTTTCAGCTTCTGGGAAAGCTGATTGCTCAAATTACGGTCTGCGCCGTCCACAAGGCTGATTTCAATGCGGCCATCACCAAATGAAACCGGACGCATGTTGTGGCGGATGATCGCGCGGAACATTTTGTCATTATGCTTTTCAGCAAAATCAGCCAGATCATGCAACGATGTGATGGTCACCGTTTCAGTGGCTGCCGGCAACTCGTCAACGTGACCATCGGGTGCGGCATCTACAGTGGCTGGTTCCAGCTCATTGACCACTAGTCGCATGGTGGCACCGCCGCTACTGGTTGCGTGCACCGCGCCGTGAGACACCGCTGTTGCCCCGCCGCCTGACGGCGCGCCTGTGGTGGTCGCGCCACCGGCAGTCGGTTGACCGCCAAGCGGGCGCGGTGCGCCACCCGAAGGCGCGTCCTGCAATTTTTCCAGCGCATCATCCAGCGTCGGCAGCGTGGCCGCATGGCCGATGCGGATAATCACCATCTCTGCAGCCGCAACCCTGCGTGTCGCGCTCTCCACTTCACCGATGCCTTTGAGCAGCATTTGCCAAGCGCGCGCCAAAACCGTTACCGGCAATTGCTTGGCAAAGGCCGAGCCGCGCTCGCGCTCATCGGGCGACAGCGAGATATCTTGTTCTGCTGCCTGCGGCACATAGCGCAGTCGCGTGACCAGATGCGTAAAATCGGCAAGATCGGTCAGGATTGCCACCGGATCGGCACCCACATCATATTGCGCCCGGAACGCCGCGATGGCTTCTGCCACCCGCCCGGCCATCACATGCTCAAACAGGTCAACAATCTGCGCGCGGTCTGCAAGACCGAGCATCGAACGCACAGCCTCGGTTTCTATCGCGCCGCTGCCATGGGCAATCGCCTGGTCCATAATCGATAAAGCATCGCGCACCGAACCTTCACCGGCGCGCGCGATCAATGCCAGTGCTTCGTCGTTTGCCGAGACATCTTCCTGCCCGGCAATCGATTTGAGATGCGCGATCATCACATCCGGTTCGATGCGCCGCAGATCAAAGCGCTGGCACCGCGACAGCACCGTAATCGGCACTTTGCGAATTTCCGTTGTTGCAAAAATAAACTTCGCATGCGGCGGCGGTTCTTCCAGCGTTTTCAACAGTGCGTTGAACGCTTTTTCCGACAGCATGTGAATCTCATCAATGATGTAGACCTTGTAGCGGGCCGAAACCGGCGCATAGCGCACGCCGTCGATGATCTGCTTGATATCCTCAATGCCGGTGTGGGACGCGGCATCCATCTCGATAATATCGACGTGGCGGCCTTCCATGATGGCCTGGCAATGCTCGCCCGGTTCGCTGAGATCGACACTTGGCTTGTCAATGGCGCCATTTTTAAAGTTGAGCGCCCGCGCAAGAATGCGCGCCGTGGTGGTTTTGCCCACACCGCGCACGCCGGTCAGCATCCAGGCTTGCGCAATCCGGCCTGTTTCAAACGCATTGGTAAGCGTGCGCACCATCGGCTCTTGGCCGAGCAGGGTGGAGAAATCGCGCGGGCGATATTTACGCGCGAGCACACGGTAAGCGGGATTTTTTGCGGTGGTGTCGTCCATCGGGTGAGCGTACAAAACCGTGGCACCGATTGCCAGCGCCAACATCGCGAAATCACATTTTCCGCGTCAGTCGCATCAAAAAAGGAAAGGTGGAAGGCTGACGCGTGACCCGCGGCGAAATCGTTAGGGCTGCTTCCTTCCGGACCTGACCCGGTTGGCGAGTGCCTCGTCCACAGCCAACCTTCCAACGCCCATATCGGTGTTTGCGATGCTGAATGCAAGTCAAATGTCGGCATTTATGCTCTGTAGGCGTAATTTCCTACACAGCTTGAACGCGCGGAGATACTTACAGAAATGTCAGCGCGTGGTGTTATCTCTACTCTCTGGGGGAGATTATTTTGACTAACTTTTCATTGCACCCGCAATTGGCGGCAGACACATTTGATATCGGCACCATGGGGCTCAATCGCCTATTGCTGATGAATGACAAGCGCTTTCCATGGCTGATTCTGGTGCCGCAGCGCGCCGACATAAAAGACTTTGATGAGCTGTCGCCGCTTGACCAGACCATGATGACATTTGAGATGGGCGAGATCAGCCGCGCGCTGAAAGCGGCAACGGGCTGCTACAAGATCAACATTGCCGCGCTTGGCAATATGGTGCCGCAATTGCACATGCATGTCATTGCCCGCAACACAGACGATGCCGCATGGCCAAAACCGGTCTGGGGCGTGGGCGAGGCGCAAGCCTACACCCATGACGAGGCCAATCAGGTGATTGCGGGGTTGATGCAACACCTATAGTGCATGCCTATGGCTTCACGATTTTCACACATACCCTATCCGGACCTCTCCGCCCAATTAGGCTTTTGCGGCAATCAGCTGGACCGCCGGTCGGAAAAGCGCACGCAAGAGGGTGTAGCCGAAGCCTTCGCGCATCCGCATGTCAAAATCATGCTCATCGGCCGGGGCCGGGTTTTGCTGGCCATCGAAGGCCAAACGCACCGGCCTTATTTCACCGCCAAAGAAATAGCAGCGCATGGCGCTTTGACCGATGGCGCGATATTGCTGGGCTATGAAACCGGTGACGTGCCGGTGCTGGCAGCGCCGGTGACGCTGGACGCGGAAGGGGCAAGCCAGGACGGCTTTCTCAATATCGATTTCCGGTCGCTCTATATTCAGGGGCTGGTCAACGGATCTGTTCTTGGCGTGCTCGCGCAGGGCGCGGCGCTGCTGGCTTGGCATGCCAGCCACAAGCATTGTGCACGGTGCGGCGCGCAAAGCCGAATTGCTGACAGCGGTTACAAACGCATCTGCACCCAATGCGATACATCGCATTTTCCGCGCACCGATTGCGTGGTTATCATGGCGGTGATCACGCCTGACGATCAACACATCTTGCTGGGCCGCAGCCCACATTTTCCGCAAGGCATGTATTCGTGCCTGGCCGGGTTTCTGGAACCCGGCGAAACGCTGGAAAATGCCGTGCGCCGCGAAACCGCCGAAGAAGCGGGCATTACCGTGGCCAAGGTCAGCTATCATGCAAGCCAGCCCTGGCCGTTTCCCTATTCAATGATGATCGGCTGTTTCGGCGAAGCAGCCAGCGAAACCATCAAGCTGGATGACGAGCTGGATGATGCCCGCTGGTTCACGCGCAGTGACGTGGCGGCGATGTTTGAAGGCACTCACCCCGATGGCTTCACCATGGCGCCCAAGGGCGCAATTGCGCGGACGCTCATTGAATATTGGCTCAAAGGCTGATCACTGCCGGTTTGACGCCGCCTTGTAGACGCCGACAATGCGGAAATAGTCTGTGAAAAAGCCGATTTCTTCGAATGCCAATTTGACGTTCTCGTCGTCCGGGTGGCCCTCAATATCGGCATAAAACTGCGTCGCGGTGAACGCGCCACCAAGCTGATAGCTTTCGAGTTTGGTCATGTTGATGCCATTGGTGGCAAACCCGCCCATCGCTTTGTAGAGCGCAGCGGGGATGTTGCGCACCCGAAAAACAAAGGTCGTCATGATTGGCTCATCGCCGTGCCTTTTGAGCGCTGATGGCTCACGCGACAGCACCACAAACCGCGTCACATTATTGTCGTGGTCTTCCACCCGCTCTTCAAGCACATCCAGCCCGTACATCGAAGCGGCGAGCGGCGGCGCAAGCGCTGCCATGGAGGCATCGCCCTGTTCCGCCACCAACTTGGCAGCACCGGCCGTGTCACCAGCGACCACCGGCTTCCAGCCATTGGCGCGGATGATGTTGCGGCACTGGCCCAGCGCATGAACATGGCTGTGAACCGTCTTGATCTGGTCGCGGCTTGCGCCCCGCAGCACCATCAGGTGGAAATGGATCGGCAGAAAATATTCACCGACGATGTGCAGGTCCGAATTGGGCAGCAGATAATGGATGTCAGCGACGCGACCGGCAATCGTGTTTTCAATCGGGATCATCGCCAGATCAGCCGCACCATCTTCAAGCGCTTTGAAGGCGTCTTCAAAGGTCGGGCATGGCAGCGGCTCCATGGCGGGGAACATGTCGCGGCAGGCACTGTCGGAATTGGCACCCGGCTCTCCCTGAAAAGCGATTTTGTTGGTTTTGTTCATCGTCTACCCCTGGCTCAGCAGCGCGCGTGCGCGCTCAAGATCCGCTGCGGTATCCACGCCTAAGGGAACTGTGTCAACGATTGCCGCATGGATTTGCATACCCTCTTCCAAGGCGCGCAACTGTTCCAGCTTTTCGCGCTGTTCCAGAACTGAAGGCGGCGTGTTGACCAGCCATTTCAGCCGGTCGCGGCGATAGGCATAAATGCCGATGTGATGATATAGCGGCCCATCCCCATAGGGCGCGGTGGCGCGGGTGAAGTACAGCGCCCGCAACACATCATCATGCACCGTCACGCCCGCATCGCGCAGCGGCGCGCCGACAATTTTGACCACATTGGGATTGGTCTTTTCCTCCTCATGGGTGATCTCGCAGCCCAGCGTGGCAATGTCGCAATGCGCATCGTCCAACAGCCCTGCCACACGGCTGATCAGTTGCGGGTCCAGCGTCGGCAGGTCGCCTTGCAGATTGACGATCCGGTCGAAGGTGCCGTCGGGATCGACCTTTTCGAGTGCCTCATAAATCCGGTCGGAGCCGGACGGGTGGTTTTCGCGTGTCATCACTGCCCGATAACCGGCTTTGTCCACAGCGTGCGCAATCGCTTCTGTGTCGGTTGCAACGATAATCGCATCGCGGGCGAAGCCTGCTTCCGCTGCGCGGTCAGCCACCTGCACAATCATCGGCTTGCCGCCAATATCGGCGAGTGGCTTGCCGGGCAGACGGGTTGACGCCATGCGGGCCGGAATCATGATCAGGGTTCGGTTTTCGGGCGCGTGCGGCATGCAAATTTCCGGCAGTTCAAGCGTGGCAGAAAGTCTCAAAGAATACGACCTAATACGTGTTGCATGACAAGGTCAAAAATCATAGGTTCCGCCCGACTGCCGCGCCGCCACTATGGCTGCGGTCAACCGAAACAAGAGAGCTGTCAACTCCAATGAATTACAATTTGTATGCAGGTGCATTTCTGGGCACCGTCTTTCTCGCCATGACCCTGGGCATCGTCAGCGACGGCATTTTCAGCGAACATGCGCCGGAACAAGAAGGTTTTGCGATCATCGTCGAAGAAGGCACATCAACCGCTGCCGCAGCGCCGGAAGAAGAAGCCTTGGGCGAAATCGGCCCGCTTCTGGCCTCTGCCGATGTGGCAAAGGGTGAAGGCGTTTTCCGTAAATGCGGTGCTTGCCACAATGATGCGGCTGGCGCAGCCAACAAAGTTGGTCCGAATTTGTGGAACATCGTCAACCGCGACGCAGCCGCTTACCCCGATTTCTCCTACTCTGCCGCGCTGTCAGAATATGCCGCTGAGGGCAAAGTGTGGGATTATGAAGCGCTGAACCGCTTCCTCTACAAGCCAAAAGAATACATCCCCGGCACAACCATGGGCTTTGCGGGTTTGAGCCGCGAATCAGAGCGCGCTGATTTGATCGCTTATCTGCGCACAACAGCGGACGAGCCTGCGCCGCTGCCATAAGCGAACACATCAATTTGAGTATCAAGGCCCGGTTTACGCCGGGCCTTTTTGTTTTTGGGGCTTTGAATTGCCGCAAACCTGCCTAATCTCATAGGTCTGACATGGGAGAATGAATGTGGGTTTGAGGTTTTTGGCGCAGAGCGCCGCCATCGTTTCGGTTCTGTGCGCCGGCACAGCCTTTGCACAAGAAGCCAGTGGCTGGGTAACATCCAGCTCTTTGATCGGCGAAAGCAAATATGCCGATGGCTTCACCCATTATGATCATGCCAATCCGGACGCGCCCAAAGGCGGCACAGCCAATTTGTCAGCGCAAGGCACATTTGATAGTTTCAACCGCTACATCATCCGTGGCACAGCGGCGGCAGGATTAGGCGCTTTCGGCGGCGGCCTGCTTTACGACACGCTGCGCGACCAGGCGATTGACGAGCCAAGCGCCAGCCATCCGCTGCTGTCGGAAGCCTATACCTATCCCGATGATTATTCGTTTGCCATTTACCGGCTCAACCCTGCCGCCACATGGCATGACGGCAAGCCGGTCACCGTGGATGATGTGGTCTGGTCGTTTGATGTGCTCAGCGAGAACAGCCAGCTTTACAATCAGTATTATAAAAACGTCTCCGCCGCCGAGGCGATCAGCGCGACGGAGGTGAAGTTCACCTTTGATGAAGTCGGCAACCGCGAGTTGCCCAAGATTTTGGGCGATATGCCAGTGCTCCCCAAGCACTGGTGGGAAGGCACAGATGCGGACGGCAACCCGCGCGATGTCACCCAACCCACATTAGAGCCGCCGCTCGGTTCGGGTCCTTACCGCATTGCCGAGTTCAACCCGGGCAGTTCCATTACATGGGAGCGTGTGGCGGATTACTGGGCGGCGGACCTGCCGGTGAACAAAGGCCGCAATAATTTCGACCGCATGACCTATACCTATTTTCTGGACGACACGCCGATCTGGGAAGCCTTCAAAAAAGGCGGTGTGCAGGACTTCCGCGCCGAAACCCGGTCCGCACGTTGGGCGCAAGAATATAATTTCCCTTCCTTTGAAGAGGGCAAGGTCAAGCGCAAGGCTTTTCCGACCACCAGCCCGCAACCCATGCAGGGTTTTGCGATGAACATGCGCCGCGACAAGTTCCAAGACCGCCGTGTGCGCCAGGCGCTGTGGCAATTGTTTGACTTCGACAGCGTCAACCGCCTGCAACTCTATGATCTGCGCACCCGCACCGACAGCTTTTTTGAGGGTGGCGAGTTGGCTTCATCGGGCGTGCCGGAAGGCGACGAGTTGGCTGTGCTGGAAGAGTTCCGCGACCAGTTGCCGCCGGAATTGTTCACCCAACCCTATGAAAGCCCGGTTGGGGGCACACGCGAAAACAACCGAGCCAATGCACGCATCGCAGCGGGTCTGCTGCGCGAGGCGGGCTGGTCACCGGAGGGCGGACAGTGGGTCAACACTGAAACCGGAGAGCCGTTTGCGATCGAGTTTCTCGGTGGGTCTGAAACCGCGCAGATCATTTCCGGCCAGTTCATTCAGGATTTGCGCAATTTCGGCATTGAGGCCCAATTACGCATCGTGGACAGCGCGCAATATATCGCGCGGCTGGAAGCGTTTGACTTTGACATGACAACAGTTGTGCTGTCGCAATCGCTGTCGCCGGGCAACGAGCAGCGCGATTTCTGGTCGTCCGAGGCTGCCGACGCGCCCGATAGTCGCAACATGGCCGGCATCAAAAACCCGGTGGTCGATGCGCTTGTCGACAAAATCATCTTCTCCAAAAACCGCGACGAACTGGTGACACTGACGCGTGCGCTGGACCGCGTGCTGCTGTGGAATTTCTACTACATCCCGCAATGGCACTCACCGGAAGATTGGGTCGCCTGGTGGGACAAGTTTGATTTTGTCGAGCCGCAACCGGGCTACGCCGGTGTTGATTTTCAATCCTGGTGGGTCAAGCCGGAGGCGCAACAATGATCATCGAGCGTCGTCGCTTCCTGCTTCTGTCAGCAGCTGCGACTGCAGGATTAGCACTGCCCAAGCTGTCGCTGGCCGCCAACCCGCCCGCCACGCCACTGCATGGGTTGAGTGCGTTTGGCGACTTGAAATATCCACGCGACTTTGCCGCCTTTGACTATGCCTCGTCGGATGCGCCGGTGGGTGGTGTGTTCAATTATCAGCCGGGCTACTGGTACTTCAACCAGAACATGCAGACCTTCAACACGCTCAATTCGTTCGTCCGGCGCGGCGATGCGCCCCCGCGTATGGAGATGTGCTTTGATGCGCTGATGGTGGCATGCCACGATGAGCCGGACGCGGTTTATTGTCATTTGGCCGAAACAGTGACGATTTCAGAAGACGGCAACCGCTTCACCTTCAAGCTACGTGACAGTGCACGCTGGCATGATGGCACGCCGATCACCTCCGCCGATGTGAAGTTCACCTATGACACACTGAAAGAGCAGGGCCATCCGCAATTGGCGCTGCCGCTTGCCTCGCTATCGGAGACCATTGTCGATGACCCGATGACAGTGACATTGGTGTTTGATGGCAGCCAGTCCGCGCAAGACATTCTCGGCAATGCCGCCATCCCCATTTTATCGTCGGCCTGGTACGCCGACAAAACCTTTGACGAAAGCACGCTTGTTGCGCCGCTCGGCTCCGGCCCCTCCAAGGTCGGGCGCTTTAATGCGGGCAGCTTCATCGAGTATGAGCGTGTGGGCGATTATTGGGCGCGCGATATCGGCACCGCCAAAGGCGTCAATCACTTTCAGACGATCCGTTTTGAGTTTTACACCGAGCGCCAAACCGCATTTGAAGCCTTCAAGAAAGGCGACATCACCTGGCGGCAGGAGTTTACATCCAAAAGCTGGGCAACCGAATATGAGTTTCCCGCCGTTGTCGAAGGTCGGGTGAAGAAAGAATTGTTTGACCGCGAAAGTCGCCCTTCCATGCAGGCATGGTCGCTCAACCAGCGCCGCGCGCGCTTTGCCGATGTGCGGGTGCGCGATGCCGTGGCGCTGTGCTTTGACTTTGAGTGGACCAACGAAAACCTGTTCTATGGCATCTACGCGCGCAGCCAATCACTGTTTGGCGGCAGCCAGTACGAAACGAGCGGTGCGCCAGATGTCGACGAATTGACGCTGATCGATAAGCTCGAAGCCGACCATACGCTGCCCGAGGGTCTGCGCGGTGACGCCTATGTGCATGCCGAAGCTGATGGCTCCGGGCGCGATCGAAGCCGATTACGCGAGGCGACGCGTCTGCTCAATGAAGCCGGTTGGACAACGGGTAATAATGGGCTGATGCAAAACGAGGCCGGCGAAACGCTCGATATCGAATTTCTCATCGCCGCCAGCGTGTTCGAGCGCATTTACGGCCCTTTCGTTGAAGTGATGCGCATGGTCGGCATCAACGCCAATTTGCGGCTGGTGGACCCCGCGCAATACCAAGAGCGCACATCGACGTTCGACTTCGACATGGCAGGCATGGCGCTGAGCTTTTCGCCAACCCCGACCAAGTCGTCATTGGAGGCCATCTTTGGGTCGCAATCCGCCGCCGTCGAAGGCAGCAGAAACTGGCCCGGCATCGCCGATCCGCTGATTGACGCGCTGATTGGCGAGATTGGTGCGGCACAAGACCGCCAAACCCACCAAACAGCCATGCGCGTGCTGGATCGGGTGTTGCGTTTACGGCGCGACTGGATTCCAAATTGGACATCAGCGAATCACCACGTCGCCTATTGGGATATGTTCGGCTTCAAGCCGCGAAAACCTGATTATTTCTGGCCGGTGGAAGCGCTGTGGTGGTTTGATCAGGCGAAGGCGGAAGCGATTGGCAAGTTATAGAGCGACAAACGCGACGTTCACCGGCGGAGAACTTTAGCCGATGGGCGCTTACATCGCACGCCGCTTGTTGCTGATGGTGCCCACCATTTTGGGCATCATGGCGATTTCGTTTGTCATCATCCAGTTCGCACCGGGCGGACCGGTGGAGCAGGTGATCGCGCAACTGACCGGCCAAGGCGGCGACGCAACCGACCGCATCTCCGGTGGCGGCAGCGATCTGGGCGGCGGCGATGACATTGGCGCATCCATTGAGGGCCGCGGCAATTCTCAGTATCGCGGCGCGCAGGGTCTCGACCCGGAATTCATCGCCGATCTGGAGCGGCAATTCGGCTTCGACAAGCCACCGCTGGAGCGGTTCGGCCTGATGATTTGGAATTATCTGCGCTTCGATTTTGGCGAGAGCTACTTCCGCGACATCACGGTGATTGATCTGATCCTGGAAAAAATGCCGGTCTCAATTTCGCTGGGGCTTTGGATCACGCTGATCTCGTATGCGATCTCGATTCCGTTGGGCATCAAGAAAGCGATCTCTGACGGCTCGCGCTTTGATGTGTGGACGTCGGGCGTGGTAATCGTGGCTTATGCCATTCCCGGCTTTTTGTTCGCCATTTTGTTGATCATCCTGTTTGCCGGTGGCTCGTTTTATGACTGGTTCCCATTGCGCGGGCTGGTCTCTGACAATTGGGCGGAACTCTCCTGGCCGGAGCGCATCATCGACTACTTCTGGCACCTCACATTGCCGCTGATCGCCATGGTGCTCAGCGCTTTTGCCACCACAACCCTGCTCACCAAGAACTCGTTTCTCGATGAAATCCGTAAGCAATATGTCACCACCGCACGCGCCAAGGGCCTCAATGACCGCCAGGTGCTGTATGGCCACGTGTTCCGTAATGCGATGCTGATCATCATCGCCGGGTTTCCCGCCGCGTTCATCTCGGCGTTTTTCACCGGCTCCTTGTTGATCGAGACAATCTTCTCGCTCGATGGTCTCGGCCTGCTCGGCTTTCAGTCCGTTATCAATCGCGATTATCCGGTGGTCTTTGCCACACTCTATATTTTCTCGCTGATGGGCCTGATCGTCAGTTTGGTTTCTGACCTGATGTATACGTGGATCGACCCGCGCATCGACTTTGAAAAGCGGGATGTGTAACCATGCATCAAACGCTAGCGCGACCCGCAAAAATCAAGCGCCCCTTCTTGTCGCCACTCAACCAACGCCGGTGGCAGAATTTCAAAGCCAACCGGCGCGGTTATTGGTCCATGTGGGCCTTTTTGGTTCTGTTTATCGTCTCGATGTTTGCGGAGTTCATCGCCAATGATAAGCCGATCATCGTCTCCTATAAGGGCGAGATCCTGACGCCGGTATTCGTCAATTATCCCGAAGAGAAGTTCGGCGGCTTCCTTGCGCGCACCGACTTCACCGACCCGTTCATTCAGGAAGAAATCGAGGCCAATGGCTGGATGGTCTGGCCGCCGATCCGCTATTCCTATCGCTCGGTCAACAAGGAGGTGCCAACCACCGCACCATCTAAACCCGCCTTCATGTTCGACAGCCGTGACGAGTTGTGCGCGCGCTATCCGGCGGGCGCCGATGACCCCAATTGTGTGGCGGGCAATTTCAACTGGCTGGGCACCGACGATCAGGCCCGCGATGTGCTGGCGCGCACCATTTACGGCTTCCGCATTTCGGTGCTGTTCGGCCTGATTCTGACCGCATTGTCGGCAGTCATCGGTGTCGCGGCAGGCGCGGTGCAGGGCTATTTCGGCGGCTGGACGGATTTGATCTTCCAGCGCATCATCGAAATCTGGTCGTCCATTCCGGTGCTTTATATCCTGCTCATCATGGCCGCGGTGCTGCCACCGGGCTTCTGGATTTTGCTCGGCATCATGCTGCTGTTTTCATGGGTGGGCTTTGTCGGCATCGTGCGCGCGGAATTTCTGCGTGCCCGCAACTTTGAATATGTCAACGCGGCGCGCGCGCTGGGCGTCTCCAACGCGACCATCATGTGGCGGCATCTGCTGCCCAACGCCATGGTTGCCACGCTGACCTTCCTGCCGTTCATTCTCAACGGCTCGATCACCACGTTGACCTCGCTGGACTTCCTCGGCTTCGGCCTGCCGCCAGGCTCGGCGTCCTTGGGTGAATTGATCCTGCAAGGTAAAAACAATCTCCAAGCACCGTGGCTCGGCTTTTCCGGCTTTATTGTCATCTCGCTGATGTTGTCGCTGCTGATCTTTATTGGTGAAGCGGTGCGCGATGCCTTTGACCCTCGAAAGGCGTTTGCGTGATGAAGCCTCTTCTCAGTGTCCGTGATTTGTCGGTTGCCTTCACCCAAGGCGGCAACACCACTCTTGCGGTCAAACGCATTTCGTTTGAGATCAACCATGGCGAGACGGTTGCGCTGGTCGGCGAAAGCGGCTCGGGCAAGTCGGTGTCGGCCAACTCGGTCCTCAAGCTGCTGCCTTATCCCGCAGCAAGCCATCCCTCCGGCGAGATCATGTTTGACGGGTGTGATCTGTTAAGCGCGTCCGATGGTGAGTTGC
>JBAUIL010000275.1:0-13149 GCA_049682915.1 Ahrensia sp.
GCGATTGAAGCGGCACTGCAGAAGCGCACCGCACAGAATTAAGTTTTTTTAACGTCCAGCGAATGCCGGTTGACCAGTGGCATTTGGCTAAGCGTGAAGATAATCGCCAACGGCATATTGCCCCACACTTTGAACGCCACCCAGAAGTCAGTCGAAAAATTCCGCCAGATAATCTCGTTCAGAACCGCCATGATCAGGAAATAAAGCCCCCACCGAAGTGTCAGAATGTTCCAGCCTTCCGCATCTATGTTGAACGCGGTGTCGAACACATATTTCAGCAGCGATGTCTTGAAAACAAACAGACCACCCAGCAGCAAAACGCCGAACATGGTGTTTACGATGGTCGGCTTCATTTTGATGAACGTCTCGTCCTGAAGCCAGATTGTCAGCGCCCCGAACACAAATACCACAACGCCCGAGACAAGCGGCATCGCCGGAATGGTCCGCGTCAAAATCCATGAAGCCGTCAGAGCGATGGCCGTTGCGACCATGAACAGGCCCGTCGCGATAAACAACGGCCCGCCCAACTCCGCCAGCGCCGGAAACAATTTAGCCAGTTGTTCAGCGCGCGCATTGGCGAAGAAAAACACCACCAGCGGCCCCAGCTCTAAAACAAGTTTCAGCACCGGGTTGATATCGGCTTTTTTCAATGTTTCAACAGCTTCGGTTTCGACGGGTTCGGTCATGATGTCGCTTCAATCGTGCCGCTACCGGCGATGGCGTGTGCAAAGTCTTTGGCGCGGAACGGTTCAAGGTCATCGACGCCTTCGCCCACGCCGATGAAATAGACCGGCAGTTTGAATTTGGCCGATATCGCAACGAGAATACCACCGCGCGCCGTCCCGTCCAGCTTTGTCATAACCAAGCCGTTCACGCCAGCGACATTGCGGAAAATTTCCACCTGGTTGAGCGCGTTCTGGCCGGTCGTCGCATCCAGCGTTTGCAGCACGGTGTGCGGCGCGTCCGGATCGTGCTTTTGCAGCACGCGGACGATTTTTGCCAGCTCATCCATCAACTCGGTCTTGTTTTGCAACCGGCCCGCCGTGTCGATGATCACCACATCGGAGCCGTTCTGCTTGGCGGTTTCAAAGGCCGAGTAAGCCAGCCCCGCCGCGTCCGCACCAAGCTTGGTGCCAACAAAAGTCGCGCCCGACCGGTCCGCCCAGATTTTGAGCTGCTCAATGGCCGCCGCCCGGAATGTGTCGCCCGCGCCCAGCGTCACCGACAGGCCCGCCGCGCGCAATTTCGCCGTCAGCTTGCCGATGGTGGTGGTCTTGCCCGTGCCATTGACGCCGACCACCAAAATCACATGCGGCTTGTGCGACAAATCCAGTTCCAACGGCATCGCCACCGGTGTCAGCACCTTCTCAATTTCAGACGCCATCACCGCGCGCACATCATCCACGCTGATATCCTTGCCAAAGCGTCCTTCCGAAAGAGCATCCGTCACCCGCATCGCGGTTTCCATGCCAAGGTCGGCCTGCAGCAAAATATCTTCCAGCTCCTCCAGCGTGTCATCGTCCAGCTTGCGCTTGGTGAAGACGCCCGCGATGTTTTCGGTGAGTTGTTTAGAAGACCGTGACAAGCCCGAGCTAAGCCGAGCCAGCCAGCCTTTTGGCGCAGCCGTTTCTTGCGCGGATGCCAGTTGAGGCGCGGTGTCATCACCGATCACAACTTTGCCATCCCTGCTCTTTACAGGTTGGGCTGGCTCCGGCTCTGCAACTGAAGGCATTTCTAAAGCGTCCGGCAGGCTGAGCTCTTCGGTTGGCTCTCCGACATCATAAAGCTCTTCCGGTTCACGCTCAGAGAGCGAGGGCTCCGGCGTGTCACTGAGCGGATCCGGGGTGTCGTGAACGGCGATGCCGTCGGGCGCGGTTTCCGGTGTCGGCTGGAAAACACCATCGCCGTTAAAGCCATGCGCTTCCGCGTCATCCATCACTGCGCGCGCGTCACTGCTGTCGTCATTCAGCTTTTCAACGTTCACCTCATCAGGTTCCGGAAAGTCCGGCATGCCGGGGATCGGTTCCGCACCGGTATGCTCATCGGCCTGCGCACCGGCTTCCGCATCAGCAATCACATGGGCCGCCGCTTCTGCATGGGCATCGGGATCCGGCGCATCGGTCACATTAATCGGTGTATCGTCCACCAGCGGCTGACCATCGGAATTGGATTTTGGCGCGTCGTCCTCGGCTGGTTTTTTACCGAAGGAAAATATGCGCTTTAGAAAACCGGCCATTGCTTGATCCTATTGGGCTGCCTGCGCCACGGCGCAGTGTTCGCCGATCAGTGTGTCGGTGTTGTCGCCTGTAATCACCACCGGCACAAGCGCGCCCGGCACACCATCATTGGCGACAATCCGCACCGCGGTAAAATCGGCCATCCGTGCGAAGCCCGGCTTTTCAAACAGCGCCAAGCCCTCCCGACCACGCCAACCCGCCAAATGGGTGCGCCAAGCCTGGTCGGATTTCGCCCGAAGCCGTGCCGCACGCTCTTTGACCAGGGCCCGATCCAACTGGGGCATTTTGGCCGCCGGCGTGCCCTCGCGCGCAGAAAACGGAAACACATGCACCCGGCTCAAGCCGCATTCATCGACGATGGAAAGCGCGTTGTCGAACATCGCTTCATCTTCGGTTGGAAAGCCGGCAATCATGTCGGCAGAAAACACCGCATCGGGCCGCAGCTTTTTGACCTCATTACAAAAAGCAATGGAGTGATCGCGCAAATGGCGCCGCTTCATCCGCTTCAAAATCATATCATCGCCATGCTGCATCGACAGGTGAAAATGCGGCATCAGGCGCTCTTCATGGGCGATCACATCAAACAAGGCGGTATCAGCCTCGATAGAGTCAATCGAAGACAATCGCAAACGCAACAAGTCAGTTACATGACTGAGTATGGTTTTGACCAATTGGCCAAGCGATGGCTTGCCGGGCAGGTCGCCGCCGAAGCTCGTCAGGTCCACACCGGTCAGCACAACCTCGCGATAGCCATTGTCCACCAATGTGCGGATTTGCTCAACAATCGCACCCATGGGCACAGAGCGCGAGTGCCCACGGCCATAGGGGATAATGCAGAAGGTGCAGCGATGATCGCACCCGTTTTGCACCTGCACGAAAGCACGGCTGTGACCTTCAATCGATTCGACCATATGAGAGGCCGTTTCGCGCACCTCAAAAATATCGTTGACGCGCACTTTCTCAAATTGGTTGACGCCAAATTCCGGCAGCGCGCGGTAGCTTTGCGCTTTCAACTTGTCATCATTGCCGATGATCAGATCCACCTCGTCCATGGCGGCGAAGGTGTCGGGTTCAGTTTGTGCGGCACAACCGGTCACGATAATGCGCGCATCGGCATTGTCGCGGCGTGCCTTGCGGATGGCCTGGCGCGCCTGGCGCACCGCTTCGCTGGTCACAGCACAGGTGTTGATGACGATGGCGCCACCATCCAAGGATGAAAGCCCGGCTTTTTCTGCCTCGCGCTTGGCAACTTCGCCCTCATACACATTCAGGCGGCAACCGAAGTTTTTGACCTCGACACTCACCGCGCTTCATCCTCGACCATGCGTTCCCAGTCACCGCTTTGGCTGTCCAGAAGACCGGCAAACTCCCATTCGGCGGGGCCGGTCATGATGACGTGGTTGTCGTCGCGCCAGATGATCTGCAAATCGCCACCGGGCACGGTCAGGGTTGCCACACGGTCGCTTAGCTTTTTGCGCACAGCGCTGACCAGCGTGGCGCAGGCCGCAGACCCACAGGCCTGCGTGAGACCGACACCACGTTCCCAGGTGCGGATAATGATATGATCCGGGCTCATCACCCGCGCGATTGTGATGTTGGCACGATCCGGAAAAATCGGATGATTTTCCAAGAGCGGCCCAAACCGGTCCAGATCATAGGACCACACGTCGTCACGCACCCAAAAAATCGCGTGCGGGTTGCCCATCGAGGCCACTGACGGCGTGTGCAGCACCGGCGCGTCAATCGGGCCAACCTGCAACTCTATGCCGGTGGTGTCGGCAAATTCTTCTTCCAGCGGTATATCCTGCCATCCGAATTTAGGTTGCCCCATATCCACCGAGATCAATCCATTTTCCGCTTCTTCGGCGTTCAAAATGCCCGCAATGGTTTCCAGCGTGAACAGGGATTTGCCGGTTTCTGCCGCCAGGGCTTGCACCACGCAACGCGTGCCATTGCCGCACGCCCCTGCAAAGCTGCCATCATTATTGTAGATATGAATGAACGCATCCGTGCCGTCCGATTTCGGATCATGGATCGCCATGATCTGGTCAAAGGCCGTGTCGGGTGATCTATTGAGCGCAATTGCCGCCTCTGCGCTAATCATGTCTTTGCGCCCGCGCATATCGGCAACAATGATCTGGTTGCCCAAGCCGTTCATTTTCGCAAATTGAATATCGCGTGCCATATCGCGTGTGCTGCCATCAGTCCGTTTATGAAGCCCCTATATGGAGGATGAGGCGATCAAATGGAAGGGAGCGGCTAGGCACGCACCGCCGGAATATCCCAACGCTCACCCGGCCGCATCGGCTTGAAGCGTTCGGGCGCAATGGCGTTTTCAGCCAACGCGTCAGCCAAGGCCTCAATCGGCGCTTCAATGCCCTCATTGGTGAGTTTGAAAACACCC
Source organism: Ahrensia sp. (assembly GCA_049682915.1). Classification (GTDB taxonomy): domain Bacteria; phylum Pseudomonadota; class Alphaproteobacteria; order Rhizobiales; family Rhizobiaceae; genus JBCDLI01. Next base: position 4,642 of record JBAUIL010000275.1, read on the forward strand.
CAATGATGGCCGATTGCAAATTCAGCCTGGCACGCCAAAAAGCCCTGCACGGCCTCAGCGGGGTTCTGGTGCTGACCTTTCATGAACCAGCGTGGCTCATAGGCACCAATCGGCAAAATCGCCAAGCGGAACCCGCCATGTTTGGCCGCCGCGGCGCGGTAATTGATGCCGTCATGATAGCCCGTATCGCCGATAAAATAGGTTTTGCCCGACGGCGCGTCGATCACCATCGCCGCCCACAACGCCATACGCCGGTCGCTCGCACCGCGCGCTGACCAATGGTGCATCGGCTCTAAATGAATGCGCACATCATCACTCAGCTCAACTACATCGCCCCAGTCCCCCACCGTCACGCGCGCTGCAGCAATGTCGTTTTTGATGATCGTATCATTGCCCAAGGGCGCGATGATCAACGGGTTGTGGTCAAGCGCCAGCTTTCGCAGCGACCCAATATCAAGATGGTCATAATGGTTGTGGCTGACCAGCACGATGTCAATCGGCGGCAAGTCATCTAAGGCCACACCGGGCGGGTTAATCCGCTTCGGTCCGGCAAAAGAAACAGGGCTGGCACGGTCTGAAAAGACCGGATCGGTCAGCATGTTCAGGCCCGCCGTCTGGATCAGCATCGTCGCGTGCCCGATCATCGTAACCCGCAGATCGTTTCCCGCCACACGTGCTTCAGGCTTCTCACCGGCAAACGGGCTGGGATAACTGTCGGGCCAGGCGGTCTTGCCGCCGCCCAGCTGCCAACGCAGTAGGTCGCTGAAACTACCCGGCGGTGTGCCGTTGGGATTGAAAAACTCGGTCCCATCGAAATGCGGCGATTGGGGCCCGTCATAATAGGGGTTGCCCGCATTGGCTTGGCGGGCGGCAAAAAGGCCGCCACCAATGGCCGCGCTGCCAAACATCGTCCATTTGAAAAATCGCCGTCTGTTCATTGCCGCTAAATGGGCAAGTTGTGCAGTGCGTCAAGCGCGACTTGCGCCAAAACCCATTCTCAGCCAGTAAGCATGCAACAGTGATGCAACAGGATGCCCGATGGAAACCGTTCTTCAACTTGCCAGCTCCAACCTGCTTTCACCGCCCGTTCTGTTTTTCATTCTGGGTTTTATCGGCACCATGGCCGGATCGCAGCTGACCTTGCCGGAGGCGGTTGCCAAAACGCTGTCGATCTATCTCATGCTTGCCATCGGCTTCAAAGGTGGTGTGGCGCTGGCTGCCGAAGGCTTCACCCAAGCGCTGTTGCTGGCGCTTCTGGCCGGTGCCGTGTTGTCCGCCCTCATTCCACTGGTCGCGTTCTTTATTCTCAGCCGGGTCACCAACCTGCCGCGCGTCGATGCGGCCGCTGTTGCCGCCCATTACGGCTCAATCTCCATCGTTACCTTTGTGGCGGCCACACAGGCCGTGCAAGCCATCGGGTTGGAGCCGGAAGGCTTCATGGTGGCCGTTGCCGCCGTCATGGAAACGCCCGCCATTCTGGTGGCGCTTTTTCTCGCACGCTCCGCGGCCAAGCAACGCGGCGTCAATGATGAGGACCGGGGCGGACTTCTGCATGAGGTTTTTCTCAACTCATCGGTCGTGGTGCTGATGGGTGCCTTTGTCATCGGCGCGATCACCGGCGAGACCGGCATGACGGCGATCTCCGGCTTTATTGTTGTGCCATTCACCGGCGTGTTGTGCCTGTTCCTGCTGGACATGGGCGCGGTCGCCGGGCGTGGCATGCGTCAGGCGCGCGGCGTGCTCAACGCCCGGCTCGTCGCTTTCGGCCTGTTCATGCCTTATATTGGCTGCGCCATGGCCATCCCCTTCGCCATGCTGGCCGGTCTGTCACAAGGCGGCGGTGCCTTGCTGTTTACGCTGTCGGCCTCCGCCTCCTACATCGCCGTGCCCGCCGCGATGCGATTGGCCCTTCCCGAAGCGCGGCCCTCGGTCTATCTGTCACTGTCGCTCGGCGTCACTTTCCCGATGAACTTGACCATTGGCATTCCGGCCTATGCCGCTTTGGCCGAATGGATATTATGAGGTTGCCATGAAAACCCATGCCAAAAAGCAGATGACTATTATTTGCGAAATCCCCGTTATGGGCCGCGTCACGCGCACGCTCGACCGTGAGGGCGTGTCCGGCTACACCGTGTTCAACGCGTTTTCCGGCAAAGGCTCGGAAGGCACCTGGGACCGTGACCGCATCATCGGTGACGCCGGACGCATGGTGATGATCATCTCCATCATGTCAGCCACACACGCCGAAAGTGTCATCGACGAGATCTACAAAGTGCTTGACCCGCAAATGGGCATCGTCACCATTGCCGACGTTGAAGTATTGCGTCCAGACCTGTTCTGACGCGCCAACAGGAGACAAATACGATGAAGCGCTTTCCCTCGGTGCTGCGCCAAGGCTATCAAGACTTCATGGCCGGGCGCTTTTGGAGCGAAAAACAGCGCTATGAAGATTTGGCCATAGAAGGCCAAAGCCCGCGCATCCTCGTGGTCGCGTGCTGCGATAGCCGCGCTGCACCCGAAACCGTCTTCAATGCTGGCCCGGGCGAAATCTTCGTTGTCCGCAACGTCGCCAATCTGGTGCCGCCCTATCAGCCCGATGGCAACTACCATGCCACCTCCGCCGCGCTGGAATTTGCGCTGCAAGCGCTCAAGGTAGAGCACATCGTGGTGATGGGCCATGGCCGGTGCGGTGGCATCCATGCGGCTTTGTCGCCCGCCAATGAACCGCTGTCAGGCGGCGACTTTATCGGCAAATGGATGAACATGCTCAAGCCGGTGGCAGAGACAATTTCATCCAACACCTATTTGACCGAAAGCGAGCGTCAGACAGCCTTGGAGCGCATGTCGATCCGCAACTCCATCAACAATCTGCGAACCTTCCCTGAGGTGCAAGCACTGGAAGCCGACGGCAAAGTGCAATTGCACGGCGCTTGGTTTGATATTTCCACCGGCGAATTGTGGGTGATGGACGGCCAAACCGGCGATTTCGGCTCGGTTGACCGCATTCCCACCGATTAAAGCGCCTCTTTGTCATCAGACGTCTGCGTGACAGGCAAATTCAACGCACCACTTTCCCAAGCACGGTGATGGTTCAACATCCAATGAACTGTCGGAAACGCCAACGCATCCCATGGGATTGCATCCCAGCCAAACAGCGCGCACTCGAGGCTTTCTTCGCCCGGCGAAAACGCTCCCTCAAGCAAGCTTGCGCGATAGATCAACTGCACTTGGCTGAGATGGCGCACCGTGTAGACCGCCAGCAATTCATGCAGGTCAAGCGCTGCATTGGCTTCCTCGCGCGCTTCGCGCTTGGCGCCTTCCTCCGGGCTTTCACCCAGTTCCAGATAGCCCGCGGGGATGGTCCAATAGCCATGGCGCGGCTCAATCGCACGGCGGCATAAAAGATATTTTCCCTCATGCACAACAACGGATCCCACGACGATTTTGGGATTTTGATAATCAACAAAACCGCACCGGTCGCACACATCGCGCGCATGGGTGTCCCCATCGGGGCGGGTCTTGGAAAACTGTTTGGGCAGGTTCTCGCTCATGCGCGATAGGTAGCGTGCTAGCGCGCAGGAGCAAGGCGTTCGATTTCAGGCATCATTTGCTGCAGCACGATTTGCTCTGTAATCGGCCCTGCATGTTTCCAGACGATGGTACCGTCCGCATCGACGATGAATGTTTCCGGCACGCCGTAGACACCCCAGTCAATCGACACGCGGCCGGTATTGTCGGTGCCCACCACATCATAGGGATTGCCAAGCTCTGCCAGAAACGTATTGGCGTTGGCGGCCAAATCTTTGTAGTTGATGCCCGCAATTGAAATACGCTCGTCTTCAGCAAGGCTCATCAGCAATGGGTGTTCCAACCGGCACGGCCCGCACCACGATGCCCACACATTGACGACCGTCACACCATCAAACTGGGCCGGATCGAAGCCAGGCAAATTCGCGCCTTCAAGGGCAGGCAAGGTCAGTGTCGGGGCAGGCTGGCCAATCAGTGCGGAGGGAATTGTTGCCGCATTGCGCCCCGGCATCAAAAGCAAAAGCGCAAAAGTTGCCGTCAGAGCAAAAAATATGCCCACCGGCAGAAACACCGCAAGGTTAAAGCCTTTTTTCTCCGGCTGCTCTTGTGGTCCGGTGTGATCGTCAGCGCTCATGGCGAGGCGTCCTTATGATGATTTCTGCTTGGCCTGCGAACGCCGCGCAATGCCATCTGCTTCCAGCCGCGCCAGCTCTTTGTTGGTGCGTGCGCGATCCCATAATTGCCACGCGAGGACAGCGCCGAACACCAACGCGGCCGTGCCATAGCTCCACGCAACAAATGCCTCATGGCTCATCATGATGCAGTTCCCTCTTCCAGCACGGCGGTTGTCGCCGATGCGCTGCCGACCCGCGCACCCGCTTTGCGCATAGACGCGATGCGGCGGCGGCGCACCTCATTGCGCATGCCCAACAAATGCATGGCGAAAAACACCAGTGAAAAGCCAATGGCTGTCACCAGCAGCGGCCACAGCATGGAGGGGTGGATCGTCGGCCCGTCGAGACGGATCACCGAGGCTGGTTGATGCAACGTGTTCCAGATATCGACAGAGAATTTAATGATCGGGATGTTAATCGAGCCGACCAGCACTAAAATGGCAACGGGCCGCGCCGCCCGCACCGGGTCTTCCATGGCGCGTTGCAGCGCGATAACGCCGAGATACATCAGGAACAACACGAACACCGATGTCAGCCGCGCATCCCATACCCACCAGGTGCCCCACATAGGGCGACCCCACAGCGAGCCGGTGATCAGGCAGATCAGCGTAAATGCCGCGCCGATCGGTGCTGCCGCACGAATGGATACATCCGCCAGCGGATGTCGCCAAATGAGCGTGCCCAGCGCCGACACCGTCATCACCATGTAGCAAAACATGGCAAACCACGCTGCCGGCACATGGATATACATAATCCGAACGGTGACGCCCTGCTGATAGTCTTCCGGCGCCTGCCAGCCCCAATAAAGGCCCGCCACGGTCACGATAATGGCAAGACCGGTCAGCCACGGCAAAAGCGCACCCGACAGGTTCATGAACCGTGTCGGGTTTGCCAAGGCGGTAATGGCGCCCTGCTTGGGCGCGGATGTCGTTGTGTCACTCATAGCGCCCATATAACCATGAAGATTGTGGCGCGCAATTGACGGTTGGTCGCGGTTGTCTTTATCCGCCCATACGACGCCACATTGTTACCGGTGTGCCGTCTGATAATGTGCCGGAAAAATAGTTGACGCCGTCACGGTTCATTTCAGCAATCGCCGCGCCGGAAGCCGATTCAACCGCAAGCTTTGCATCATAACCGGTAAAACTGTAGCCCAACGCAAAGCGGGCAACCTGCGTCAGGCGCGGGTTTGAACAGGACATATTTTGCATGGAACCACCTTTTGCATCGCGCAATTTGTAGCCGCTGGCGCGGCCAAAACCCGTTGCAACCACGCCCGCACCGGTTCTGACGCGTATTTCACAGGCACAATTTGACGACCCGTCCGTTACCATCCATTTGCCACCAAGATCTTGCTCGGTACGCACAACCTGACTGGCTACCGTTGCACCAATCGCACCGCCACCAATCGTGTTGGCCAAAATATTTCTGCCGACATTGCGTGCCACATTCTTGCCAAGGCCCTTGGCAATGTCAGCGCCCTTTGCCGGTTTGGGCGGCGGCCCTGATGCCAGCTCAATAGCGCACAGGCCGGGCGCAGCCGGGGTGGCAGCAAACGCCGAAGGTGTCGCGTTTAGATCGTCTTCTTCAATCGTACTTGAAGCGGCAGTGCCGCCCGTTTGACAGCCTGCCAAACCCATCAACGCCAACACGAGACCAGCTTTGAGCGGTCCTGAACGCAATAAATTTTCCATAATCATCCCCTTACACATTGACGTAAGGGCATTGAATAAAAGGCGGGGCCAGGCCTTACAATTACCCCGCAGGGTTATGGTGGGCAGCGTCGGCAATTGCCTTGGTGAACACATCACTATGAGCCAGATGCAACGTAATGCCTGCTCCATCAATCAAGTGCACAGGCGCGCCGCCATGGTTTGCAACAAATTCCTCGACAAAATCATATCGCATCACCGGGTCCTGGGTGCCGTGATACCAATAGGTCGGGCAGCTTAACGCATTGTAGTCGGCCTCCCAGTCGGCCATCGCAGCGCGACCATCATGCACAATCGTCTTGGCGCCATTGTCAATCATATGCAGCACGCCAGCTTCGCAAACCGGATAAATGCGCGGATCGTCAAGCAAATCCCGGTCAACCGGCGAGTTGGAAAAGAAATGCTCCAAATAGGGCCTGATGCCCTTGCGCAGTTCATTGGCGATGCCAATGCGGATCATCGTTTCCAGCAGGCGCGGGGTATGTTTGACACCGATTGCCGCGATCCGGGTTTGCAGCCCCATTGCGGGAATGTGTTTTTTCTCATCAATTGGTACACCGGCACTGATCATCACCATGTTCTTGCATTGGTTGGCCAAAGCCCGTGCGATGCGACAGGCATGACTGACCCCGCCCTGGTGGGCGACAATCGTCAATGGCTTATCGGTCGTTGCCCGCACCACCGCCAGCGCATCCGCCACAACGCTCTCATCAAACGCCCACCAATCTGCAGGACGGTCGGTGCGGCCAAAACCGGGGCGCGATGGCGCTATCACGCAAAGCCCGTCAGCGACAAACCGGTCATTAATATCTGCTGGAAAAAAAGGCCCCTGCAACAGCCCGTGGACAAACAGCACCGGCACACCATGGGGATCGCCATAAATACCATAGCTGATCGTGCGCCCGTCATCGCCGGTGATAACCCGGTTTGGCCGCGTGAAAGCGCGGTACGGTTCATCATCACCGCCGGTCGGTTTGGTGCCGGCATCGGCAAGCATGCCGTAGGTGGTGGCAAGCACCATCACCTCGGAAATTCGGCTGCATCCTGTTTTGCGCAAAATTGACTTGGCTTGCGCCTTTACCGTTTCGGCGCTGCGGCCCCGTTGGACAGCAATCTCCGCCTGTGACGCCCCGTTCAGCAAGGCCGCCAGAACCGACGCCTCCGATTGCGTCAAGCCGAACATCGACTGGCAAAACAGCAGTGAGTCGGCGCTCCATTTGAAATGGGCAATCGAAACAGCAAGTCCTCGCGCTTGACCGTCCGGCGGTGCTTCCGGGTTAATCCACACACCGCATTTAGCCAAATGGATGGCGGGATCATCAACCCGTCTCACCATGCAGATCCGATTGGCAAATTCGCGGTTTTGCGCCGCACCGACAGCTAATTGCCGCAGTTCCTCACGCGACGATTTTTCCAGTTTCAGCGTGCTGAGCGGGCATGGAAACCGCTGATCGAAAAAGCTTTGCGCCAGCCCGTTGCCTTCCACCATACCGGTTTCAGGGTCGAGCAACAACGCGACAAGAGCGGGCTTGTTCAAGTTATGGGCTTGCGACCGGTTTTCCAGCTCGCGATCGACCAGAAGCTGCTCAATACGCGTTAAATGGCTATGCAGCGCAGTATCGGTATCGAAACTGGCAGCAGCGGCAACACTGTCATCGCTGTCTTCATCATAGTAAAACGCGTGCGCCGCATTCATCAGCGCATGGAAATTATCGGGCTGAAACGGCGCATCATAAGCATGATCAAGCAAGGTCAGCAAACGGTCAAATTGCGATTTTGGCGGTACTGGGGTTGTCATGGCGGCGGTCAGCTTCGAGTGAGTAACAATAGTGAGCAATAAAACACCACATTTGTCACGGCCTAAAAGCGGTTACTCAGCCCCGCCCCTCAGCGCCACGCTGGCGGCAAACGGCCCCAGAACCGCAAAAAACAAAGTCAGCGCGCTCATGAACAAAAACGGCTGCAAAAACGGTGCCGGGTCTTCCACCGCACCATAACTCGCCATGACGCCGAAGATCAGCACCGGGATAACAAACGGCAAAATGATGACGGATACCAGCAAGCCACCACGTGGCAGGCTGACCGCCACCGCCGCACCGGCTGCGCCGATGAAGGTGATTGCCGGCGTGCCCATCGCCAAGGTGATAGCCGTCGCGCCAATCGCGGCCGGTGACATGTTGAGCAGCAGGCCGAGCAAAGGCGTCACCAAAACCAAAGGCAAGCCCGCGATCACCCAATGGGCCACACATTTGGCAAAGATCGTCACAATCAGCGGGCGGTCATCCGCTGCCAGGACCAGCAGGTCGAGCGAACCGTCTTCACGGTCAATCTGGAACAATCGCTCCAAGCCCAACAGCGAAGCCAGCAGCGCCCCCGTCCACAACACGGCTGGGCCGATACGCGCCAACAAATTCAAATCCGGCCCCATGGCAAACGGGGTGACGGCAACAACGGCAAGATAAAACAAAATGCCGATCAGCGCCCCGCCCCCGGCGCGAACCCCCAACCGAATATCACGGACAATCAGGCTCAGCATGTCATCCGCCAGCCGCCTGGAACCGCAACGTCTTGCTGGCCGCTTCGCCCAATGGCAA
>JBAUIL010000276.1:0-2115 GCA_049682915.1 Ahrensia sp.
TCTTTATGCGCCATCATCTTTTTCAGATCGAGCTTTGGCTTGCCGACATCGACACCCAGTGTCGCCATGCTATGGCCCGCTTCGTGAAACACCTCAGATGCATGCAGCATCGCTTTTGACGGGATGCAGCCAATGTTCAAACAGGTGCCGCCAAGGGTGGCGCGTTTTTCCACGATGGCCGTTTTCAAACCCAGCTGCGCCGCCTTGATTGCGCAGACATAGCCGCCGGGGCCGGAACCGATTATCACAACATCATAAGCCATATGCTTTTCCTTTATCGTTGCGCCTTCACGCAAATCTCTCTGTGTCGGCGCTTGACGCGCCTATTCCTGACAGCCCGAAAGCTGAAAAACTTCTGAGGCAGCCGCCACCGCATCCGCGCCAAGCCGTTCAGCCTGCGCTTCAAGCTGCTGTAAAAACCCCGGCAGCAAAATCCCCGGTGCCGCATCCTCGCCGCGCAACGGCAATCTGCCGGGCACGCCGTCGTCACCGATGGCGTAAAACACATCTTCATAGACCATGCATTGCGCCAGCTCTTCGCCTGTCACATCCCCATCGGGGCATTCATGTGGCACCAGCAAAAATGATTGGTCCCGCACCTGCGTGACACCGACATAGCCGGTCATCACCAGATCATCAGCCACCAGCAAACGCACCTCATGGCTCATCGCGACCGCGTCAGAACCCGCGACAAATTCCAGACCGCTGGTGCCCGATTGGCTGGTGTAAATTGCAAGCTCCTGCGGACAGGCAGCGTGGGCAGCAATCGGCGCGGTGCATAATACAAGAGTGGAAATCGCAATCCGCATCAGCTCGCCTGCTGCAAAATAGCAGCCTGTTCTAGGCACCATCGACGGGCTTGATCGCTGCCAAAGTCAACCAACTCGCTGTCAGGCTCGCCCCAGTAAACACTATGACCGTTCTCATCCACTTTCACCGTGCGAAAGAGAGTGACATCCGCCAAAACTTCAAAGTGCGGGTTGCGGGCTATCAGAGGCCGCAAGTCAACAATGCCTTCAAATCCATCACGCCAGCTGATTTTCAGCACACCATCAACCACCGGCTCGACGCTTTGCAAACGCGGCACGGCGGCAAAATCAGTCTCGTCGATTGAATCAGCCATTCAGACGCTCCCATTCATCGCGAAGCACATTCATATTTTCTTCAGCCCATGCCAGCACGGCCTTCAGAGACTTTGACGGCAGACTGCCATTCATGACCCGCAGATCATCAATGGCAATCTGCACCTCATATTCCGCAAGGATAGCATGGAAATGAGGCGGCGCGTGATCGCCGGGATAAATCCGGATCCGCACGCCATCGATGATCTCAATCGTCGGCAAAAGCTCAGTCTTACAGCTCCAGCACCAAACGCTCCGGATCTTCCAGGCTCTCTTTTACCCGCACGAGGAAGGTCACGGCTTCTTTGCCGTCGACAATACGGTGGTCGTAGCTCAGCGCCAGATACATCATCGGGCGGATCACCACTTGGCCACCGATTGCCACGGGCCGCTCCTGAATTTTGTGCATGCCCAAAATGCCGGACTGCGGCGCGTTCAAGATCGGTGAGCTCATCAACGAGCCATACACACCGCCATTGGAGATGGTGAACGTACCACCCTGCATATCGGCCATCGACAATTTGCCGTCACGCGCTGCAACACCCAAACGACCGATTTCTTTTTCCACATCGGCAATGCTCATCTGGTCCGCATCACGCACCACCGGCACGACGAGGCCTTTGTCAGTGCCAACCGCCACGCCGATATGGGCGAAGTTCTTGTAGATGATATCAGTGCCGTCGATCTCCGCATTCACCGCGGGAATTTCCGCCAGCGCATGGGTAACTGCCTTGGTGAAAAAGCCCATGAAACCGAGTTTCACGCCGTGTTTTTTCTCAAACAGGTCTTTGTATTTTTTGCGCATCTCCATCACGGCGGTCATGTCGACTTCATTGTAGGTCGTCAGCATGGCGGCGGTGTTCTGCGCTTCTTTCAAGCGCCGCGCGATGGTCTGGCGCAGCTTCGGCATCCGCACACGCTCTTCGCGCACAGCGTCTGCTTCACCTGATGGTGCACGCGCAGCCATTGGCACAGGGGCCGGTGCGGCTGTGGC
>JBAUIL010000277.1:0-9255 GCA_049682915.1 Ahrensia sp.
TCGTTGCGGCCACCAACCTGCCCGTCTCCGGTGATTTGGAAAACGGCTTTGGCGATACACCGGACGATGTGGCCCAAACCGTGCGCGGCGCGGCAGAAGCCGGCCTGTCCGGCTGCACCATTGAAGACACAATGATGACCACGGGCAACCCGGCTTACGCGTTTGACCTCGCGGTGGAGCGGGTAGCCGCCGGTGTCGCAGCAGCACGCCAATTGGGCCGGCCTTTCATGTTCTGCGCGCGCGCCGACGGCATTATGAACGGCTCCTACGACACTGATGAAGCCATTCGCCGCCTGCAAGCCTTCGAGGCAGCGGGCGCCGATGTGCTTTATGCGCCCATCCCGCCATCCATGGATGAATTGGCGCGCATTGTTGCCAGCGTCGGAAATCCGGTCAACGGGCTGGCTGCAGGTCCGTTTACTCAATTCGATGTCGCCGACTTTGCGCGCATCGGCATCCGCCGCGTTTCCATCGGTTCGGCCCTGGCACGCGTTATTCACAAGCACATCTATGAGGTCAGCCAAGCCATGTGCGGGACAGGCGATCTCAGCGGCCTGCGCAATGGCATATCGTCAAGCGTCATCGACCCGTTGCTCGACCGGTAGATCAAAACGATGCGCATTGATATTTCAGATGCTGACGATCCGGCCATTGCCGCCTATCGCGATGTGCGCGAGCGCGATCTTGTGCGCCGGGACGGCCTGTTTATCGCCGAAGGCAAATCCGTGTTGGCGGTGCTGGGAGCGCAAAGCCGCTTTGCATTGCATTCGGTGCTTGTGCTGGAAAACAGGCTGGGCAGCATCGAAGGCATACTGGTGCGCCTTGCTCCTGATGTGCCGGTTTACATCGTCAACCGGCAGGTGATGGACGCGATTGCCGGTTTTCCCATGCACCGCGGCATTCTCGCCCTCGCCCGCAAACCCGACACAACAACCCCAGCGCTGGACACCAGCCAATGGCGACGCGTCGTGGCGCTGTCGGCGATTGCCAATCACGACAATATGGGTGCGATTTTTCGCAATGCTGCCGCCTTCGGCGCGGACGCCGTGCTGCTCGACCCGCAGTGCTGCGACCCGCTCTACCGCAAAGCGATCCGCGTATCCGTCGGCGGCGTGTTGAAAGTGCCCTTCCGCATCTTTGAGACAACCGATGCCATGCTCGACTGGCTTTACGCTGAAAACTTCGAGACGGTCGGACTGAGCCCTTCAGCACCGCAGTCTGTGCACAATTGGAAACCAGCGCCAAAAACAGCACTGCTGATGGGCGCGGAAGGTCCCGGCCTGTCACCACAAACGCTGGCGCGCGTGACCGGCCTATCCATACCCATGGCACCAGGCTTTGACAGCCTTAACGTGGCAACGGCAACCGGCATCGCGCTGGCCCATGTTTTCCATGCGGACAACTCTACCGGATAGACACTCAAGAGTGATGGCTATTCAGCCGCCTTGTTGGCCGCGTCCCGCAGCATGCGCACCCGGTCTGCCAGGGAGATGACCTTGCTGTCACCGTCCTTGCGCTCACCGATCAGATCCTTGATGGGTGAGCTATCGCCTTCCAGCATCGATGTCAGGTGCACCATCTCGGCGGCCAACTGGTTCATCTGATCACGCAAGCTTTCATCATCGGACCCGGCTTGCGTTGACATGCCGCCGCTCGCCGCCGCTGCCAGCGCCGCATCGCGCTGCGCTTTGAGCGACTTTGCATCGGCAAGCGCTTGCGCCAACTTGATTTCCAATGCCTCGGTGTCAGTGCTTTCTTTGTTGGCACCTTTTGCTTTCTCAAGCGTGTTATAGCGCAATGTCAGGTCTGCCAGTTCCCGCTCCAAATCGTCACGATCCCGTTCGGCGGCAAGAGCGCGATTTTCAAATTCTGCCGCATCGCCGATTTGCAGGGCGCGCGTTTCCTGCTGGCGCGCAAACTCGCGCTCTCGGCGTGCCAGCTTCGCCTCCAAATCGCTGGCGCTGCGCACCGCACGCTCCAGCTTGACTTCCAGCGACTTGGTTTTAGCCCGCTCCGTCTTGAGCGCCTGCTCATTTTCGCTGGCCAATACATGCGCTTCACGCACTTTGGCCTGGGCATCGCGCCGCCCTTCTTTGAGCGCGGCAATCTCATCGCGCGCTTTCGCCAGATCGGTATTGATGATTTCAAACCGTTCGGTCAGCGCAAGCAGGCGCTTTTCAGTCTCCGCCTTCATGCGCGATACGCTGTCCAGCTCGCCGCGCCGCGTTTGCAGGTTCGCTTGCAAGGTTTCAACTTCCAGCTTGGCGTTTGCTATATCGGACTGTGTCTGATCCGTGGAAGATCGAAGCATGGCCAACTCGCGCTCGGTATCGACGAGTTTGGCCTGCGATTCCCGTTGTTTGTCCGTTTGCGATTTCAGCTGCTCTTTCAAGCGACCAACGGCGCCGTCGCTAGCCGCCCATTTATCGCGCATATCATCAAGCTGGCTCTCCAGACGCCGGACGCTCATAGCGTGCTCAGCGCGCAGCCGGTCCTTGTCAGCCTGCAGCTCATTGGCTGTCAGCGGCACCGAGCTTTCGATGCGCTTGCGCGTCAAAAACACCGCCCGCCGCCAGATAGACGGGGCAATCAACAGTGCCAAAAACGATGCTCCCACAAAGCCGAGAGCGATTAAAAGTGCCGACTGGATCACTGACTAAACCCCATTGCAGCGCTTATTTGCCACGCTTGGTACAAAAAAACCAGCACCCAGGCGATTACGCCATAGTGTGCTGGTTAATCGGTTTTCGCGCTGAAATATGCGCCCGATAAAAGCCTTAGAACGGGTTCCAGGTCGGATTTGGTGTCAGCTTCAAATAGCCAACATTGACACCCAGCCGCGCACCAACACCACTGCGCACCGGTACCAGCAACACACTGTTGCGCTTGAGCACATTCACGCCGACACCCGCAACAGCATAGGCAGACCCGGACACACCGCCATAGCGGCCATGCAGGCTTTCAATACTGTCCAGATTGTAGACCAGCATCATGGTGCGTTCACCCGAACCGCCATAATCCCAACCGATGGAAGGGCCTTGCCAGAAGACACGATGGTCGCCGGCGTTCTTGGTATACAGCGTACCTTCGCCATAGGTCAGGCCGCCGATCAGTGCGCCCGAACCCGCCTCACCCAAAATATAGCCGTTGGGCAGGCCGTAAGATGAAAAGACCTTTTCAATGGTCATGCCCAAAGCACCCGATGTGGTGCCGAAAAAACGGTGGCCAATTTCGACGACTTCATTGGCATCATATGTCTGTTGCTGCGCCCTGGCCGGTGACAGCGCCATCAGCGCGGCCATAACAAGCACGGCCAAAAAAGCGGCGCTGCGTTGAACAGGGTTGGACTTGAAAAGCGTTTCCATGATGGCCTCGCATTGGTTACTCATTACAGTCTCTAAAATATGAATCGTCAGCTTTAGAAGCCATTAACGATGCCGCTGGCGCGTGCCCTTACGCCTCACTGATTGCTGCTATGGTTAACGCAATCTTAACGGTCATCGGTGTTTGTAAAGACCAAGGTCAAACAAATGACCCGATGATTTGAAACGCTGAATGCCGGAACTTTGCCACCATGATCGATCTTGACCAGTTGTCACCCGCGGACCTGTCTGCCCTTTTGTGCAGCCGCATTTGCCATGACATCATCTCGCCCGTCGGCGCCATTAATAATGGTCTAGAACTGCTCGAAGAAGAAGGCATGGATGAGGCCGCGATGGGCCTGATCACAGACAGTGCCGCCAATGCCGCCGCACGCCTGCAGTTTTTGCGCATCGCCTTCGGTGCTGCCGGTTCTGCCGGCGTCCAGATAGATACCGGTGACGCCGAAACGGTCGCCATGGGCTGGATGGCCAAGGAAAAGCCGGAATTCAGCTGGCAATCAGACCGCGCTTTGATGCCCAAAAACAAGGTAAAACTGGTTTTGAACCTGCTCATCGTTGCGGTTGCATCCATTCCCCGCGGCGGCGAGGTCAAATTGCAAATTGACGGTGCCCTGACCGACGAGCCAAAAATTCACGTCAAAGCATCCGGCAAACTCAAGCGCATACCCCGTCATTTCCAGGATATGGTCGATGGCCGACCCGGCGAAGACCCCATTGATGCCCATACGGTACAATTCTATTACACGCTGCTGCTGCTGCGCGAGGCGGGTATGACGCTGAGCATCGACATGGATGATGAGTGGATCACCTACAGCGCTGTCTGATCTGCCCGATCCAGCTTCCATTTCCAGCAAAACGCGCGTCCTCGGGCGCGCGTTTTGCGTAAAAGTGGAATTTGGATAAAATTTGAGCTTTCTCTTTCGACGTTCTTTCAATCCTGCTTGCTAATGTTTCCGGCAATGGGACGCCGCAGGCCTATGCGGCAAAAAGGGATTGAAACTATGAACTATTGCATGATCATCGAACGCTCAACAGTTATCCGCAAGGTTGCTGTACGGATCTTGTCCAACGAGAACATCAGCGTCGCCGAAGCCGACAATAGCTATGACGCGTTGCAAAAATGCGAAGAGATGATGCCTGAAACCTTCATCATCGATACAGGCATGCCGGATAATGAAGCGTTCAAGCTCATGCGCTCTATTCGCGAATTGCCCGGTGGTGACCAGCCTATCATCATCGCGTTGATGCATGAACGTGATCTTGTCACCATGACCAAGGCGCGTCGCCACGGTGCCGATGACTTTATGCTCAAGCCATTTGACCGCAACCAGCTGCTTGCATCTTTCCTGCATCGCAAAAAAGCAGCTTAACAAAAAGCCGAACACAAAAAGCCGCCCTGACCTCAACGGTCAGGGCGGCTTTTTATATACACATTTGATGCGCGGGCGGAACGCTTAGACAGCGACGCTAACCGGCTCCGGATCGCGCAGCACGTAACCACGGCCCCACACTGTCTCGATGAAGTTGACGCCACCGGATGCGCTGTCGAGCTTCTTGCGCAGCTTACAGATGAACACGTCGATAAT
Source organism: Ahrensia sp. (assembly GCA_049682915.1). Taxonomy (GTDB): domain Bacteria; phylum Pseudomonadota; class Alphaproteobacteria; order Rhizobiales; family Rhizobiaceae; genus JBCDLI01. Next base: position 4,970 of record JBAUIL010000277.1, read on the forward strand.
TTTCAGTTCTGGCTCATCCATACCGCCATACAGGTGGTTGAGGAACATTTCCTTGGTGAGCGTTGTGCCTTTGCGCAGCGAAAGCAGCTCCAGCATTTGGTATTCTTTGCCCGTCAGGTGAACACGCTGGCCACCGACTTCCACAGTCTTGGCGTCGAGGTTTACCACCAGTTCGCCGGTTGTGATAACCGATTGGGCATGACCCTTCGAGCGACGGACGATTGCATGAATACGGGCAACCAACTCATCTTTATGGAAGGGCTTGGTCATATAGTCGTCAGCGCCAAAACCAAGGCCGCGAACTTTGTCCTCAATACCGGCCATGCCGGACAAAATCAAAATTGGTGTTTGGATTTTCGAGACGCGCAATGTGCGCAGCACTTCATACCCGCTCATATCCGGCAGGTTCAAATCCAGCAAAATAATGTCGTAATCATAAAGCTTGCCTAGATCGACACCCTCCTCGCCCAAATCCGTCGTATAGACGTTAAAGCTTTCGGATTTCAGCATCAGTTCGATGCTCTGTGCGATGGCGTTGTCGTCCTCGACTAACAGTACGCGCATTTTAGTCCCCTTGTCTTTTCACGGCCCGTGGAAGCCGCTCCGGCAAATCACTTGTCACCACTAGCCTGCCCCCAATTGGTTAACAAATTCTGTTTCTCTGTAGCAAGCCTTCAAAGAAATTTAATTATGTTCGACAAAATGTTGAAAAATGTGAATTTTTTCAGCTTTCTTCAACAATGACTCGAAGAGACGATTCAGTTCGTCCGCTCCTCGGTCTTTTTGTCAGGCAGTTGGCATTTAATTCTCACAACCTTGTCACGGTTTACCCCCGCTTAAAGGTTCGCCGCTATCATTAACGCTGTGTGTAAACGAATGGTTAAAATCGGGCTCTGTGTGTTGGAGATTCGGCGTGAACCGTGACGAGCACACCGGGGTAATTTCCCGGGGAATTATCCCACTTGTTTGGTTTTTGGAGTATTGCGTATGAAACCGAAAGACAGCCTTATCCGGCTTAAACAATTCCAGGTGTCTGAAAAGCACCGACAAGTGATGCAGCTCGAAACGATGATTAACGAGTTTCAACGCATGGCGGATGAACTCGACAAACAGATTGAAGCTGAAGAGCGAAAGTCCGGCATCACCGACATCAATAATTTTGCCTATCCCACTTTTGCAAAGGCAGCCCGCACCCGCCGTGACAACCTGTTCGGTTCAATCGACGATTTGAAAACGCAAATGCAAACAGCAGAAGAGTCGCTGGCTGATGCGGAAGAAGAGTTGAAAAAAGCCGAGATGAAAGAAGTGCGCGAAGCACGCCCGGTTGAAGTGCCAGCTCAACCCGTCATCGATAAGCGCGCGATGATCGGCTAACAGACCACTTTCTTCAAAGACCAAGAAACCGGCCTGGCAATCCAGACCGGTTTTTTGTTGTTTTGCATTTTGGTTTGCCAGCAAGCAGAACAAGGCTTAGTGCCATGCCATGCGCATCATGGCCTGCCTTCTCATCGTTGCTTCATCGTTTACGTTGGCGCTGGGTATCACCCAGCCGCTGATGCGCTTTGACAAGCTGTTCTTGTTTGAAGAAACGCCATCCCTGATCGCGATTATCACAGCTCTGTACCATGATGGCGATGCCGCTCTCGCAGGCATTGTAGCACTGGTGTCTATTGTGTTTCCAATGGCCAAAATCGCCTTGATCGCCGCCCTGCTGGCCGCACCGGCGAACGCCAATACAGCGCCGCCACGCTGGACAACATGGCTCGGCGCTTTGGCCAAATGGTCAATGATGGATGTCATGCTTGTCGCGCTGGCGATATTTGCCGCAAAAACAAGCGGATTGGCGCAAGCGGTTAGCCAGCCAGGATTATGGTTTTACGCTGCATCCGCGCTGCTTGGCGCGATTGCATCAACCCTTGCCCGTAAGCCTAAAGACGGTGCGGACACCGCCCTCACATAACATCAATGACGATATTGCTGGATACGCGTGGTCCGAAGACCCGCCAAACCATGATCATCGATCGAGGCCTGCCATGAAAGATACTCTTCCACGGTCAACGTATATCGGTTGCATGCCTCTTCCAGGCTCAGCAGCCCACCGCGCACAGCGGCGACCACCTCCGCCTTGCGGCGGATAACCCAGCGTCGCGTGGACGTCGGGGGAAGATCATTGATCGTCAGCGGGCTACCATCGGGCCCAATCACGTATTTAACACGTGGTCTGATATGATCGGTCATTTGTACTCTCTACACACTCAGAAGACCTATCTTGAACGTCACCATACCGCCACAATCTAAAAAAACGGCTAAAGCCTGATTCAACAGTTGGTAAGGTCTAGCCCAACGTTTCTGGGCTTTTCGCGTCAAAACGTCCAAAATGGGTCACTTCGTCTGGCGATTTTCAAATAAATATTTTATATCAGCCACTAATTCCAACATCGGACAAAACCGTGCTGAACTCGCTTGATATCGCCAAAAAGCCTGAAGATACCCGCGTGGTTGTCGCCATGTCGGGCGGCGTCGACTCGTCAGTCGTTGCGGGCATCCTGCACAGGCAAGGCTATGAAGTCATCGGCATTACGCTGCAGCTTTATGATCACGGTGCCGCGATCCGCAAAACCGGCTCCTGCTGCGCCGGCCAGGATATCGATGATGCACGCCGGGTGTGTGAAGAACTTGGCATTGCCCACTATGTGCTCGACTATGAAAGCCGGTTCCGCGAGAGCGTCATCGATGCTTTCGCCGACAGCTATCTGGCAGGCGAAACACCCATCCCGTGTGTGTCGTGCAACCAAACGGTAAAATTCGCCGACCTTTTGAAAACAGCCAAGGAGCTGGACGCCGATGTACTGGCGACCGGCCATTACATCGTATCGCGGCAAGAGGGCGATCATCGCGTGCTGCAACGCCCGGTCGATGCCAAACGCGACCAGAGCTATTTCCTGTTTGCCACCACGCAAGAGCAGGTCGACTTTCTGCGCTTTCCGTTGGGCGATCTGACCAAAGATGAAACCCGCGCACTGGCAACCGAGATGGGCCTGGTGGTCGCCGACAAACCCGACAGTCAGGACATTTGTTTTGTGCCGGACGGCAAATATGCCGATATCATCATGAAGCTGCGCCCTGACGCGGGTCTCGGCGGCGACATCGTGCATCTCGATGGCCGCGTGCTGGGCCGCCATGACGGCATCATTCACTATACCATCGGCCAGCGGCGCGGCTTGGGTATTGGCGGTGGCGACCCGCTTTATGTGGTCAAGCTGGACGCCCGCAACAAGCGCGTCATCGTCGGCCCCAAAGAAGCACTCGACACACGCACGCTTGTGCTGCGGGAGGTCAACTGGCTGGGTGATGTCGCACTGGACGCGCTGCCGCCCGAAGGCATGCCGCTGCTCGCGCGGGTGCGCTCAACCCGCCCGCCAAAGCCCGCCATGATGCGCCATGTGGACGGTGTGACGATGGTTGACCTGCCCGAAGGCGAAGATGGCGTCGCCACCGGTCAAGCCTGCGTGCTGTATGATGGCGAAGGCTATGGCGCCCGCGTACTGGGCGGCGGCTTCATTGACGCGACTCAGCGCTCCGATGAAACCGAAGCGGCGCTGCAAGCTTTGGCAACAAACATGCTGGAAACTGCTGTTTAGTTGATCTGGATCGGTCAATTTGAACAATCGATTTTACTGAGCCGCAAACACCACCATTTACCGTAAATGCTCCTATGGGGGCGAGTAATTGAGTTCGAAAACGATTGAAAAGGCCAATCCATATCCCGGCGCGACCGCAACGCCGCAAGAAACTGCGGAATTGGCAGCCGCATTCCGCGCCTCCGCCTCCATGCTTTTGGCGGCCAAAGCAAACCATAAACACGCCTCATTTGACCTATCGCCGTTCAGGCTTTGCGCCCTTCACGCCATTGAGCTGTACTTAAGGGCGTTTTTGTTAGCGCAGGGCTACCAGTGTGAAACCATCCGAGCCATGCAACACAATGTTGCCGAACATGCTGCCTTAGCTGAACAAAAAGGCCTTGTACTGCGTCGTAAGACAGCCAACCACCTTGCCGCGCTCGTCCACAATCGCGAATACGTCGTTAGCCGCTACGAGACGAACGAGCAACGCGCCTTGTCGCAACTTAACCGGCTGCTTGCGACCTTGAATGAGGTTTCAACCAAAGTATCCAAACAACTTGGACCAAAGGCTGGATAGAACGAGCAAACCGGCTATTCAGCGGCAGCTACCAAACCTTGCGCGCCCACATAGGAGCGGATCTCTTCAATCACCATGTCCTGATC
>JBAUIL010000278.1:0-13489 GCA_049682915.1 Ahrensia sp.
CTTGGCATGACCTGCGATCCGATTGCAGGCTTGGTGCAGGTGCCATGCATTGAGCGCAACGGCATAGCGGCGGTCAAAGCGGTGACGGCGGCGTCGCTTGCCGTAAAGGGTAATGGCGAGCACATTGTGTCGCTGGACGCCTGCATTGAAACGATGCGCCAGACCGGGCGTGACATGGACGAGAAATACAAGGAAACCAGCCTTGGCGGCTTGGCCGTCAATGTGGTGGCCTGCTGAGAGTCGGGTGTATTGCCTGTGGAGTGCCAGAGCGCCGCATTGATGGTTGAGCGCGCTTTTGCCAAAGTCGCGCCATGGCAATGAATTTGATCAAACTATGTGTTGGCGCTGACAGCGTGGAGGACCACCGCGCGTGGATTGACTTTCGGCTGCACCAGGCGCGCGCCATCGGCGTGGCTGCTGAGCAATTCCACACCACGCGGATGTACCCCAAGCGGGCTGACGAGATCATCGGGCAGGGGTCGCTCTATTGGGTCATCAAAGGCCAGGTGCAGTGCCGTCAGCGGGTGCTCGACATTCGGCGTTTCACCGACAATGAAGGCGTCAGCCGGTGTAAAATCGTTCTTGAGCCTGAGTTGATTTTGACCAGCCTGCAGCCCAAACGGCCGTTTCAGGGGTGGCGCTATTTGCGGCCCGAGGATGCGCCGCGCGACATGGCCGATATCAGCGGTGATGGCGAACCGATGCCCGATGAAATGCGGATGGAATTATCCGAGCTTGGGCTGATTTAACCAAAGATTTCAAATTGGTTTTGAGCAGACCGCTATTCACGTTACGTTACACGGGTGTGTTGGGGCGTAATGTGGGGCTAGCTATGGACTTGACGTCAATTGATGGCAGAAAATTGCCGGAAAAGCGGTTCGACCATGCCCATGTCATTGTGTGTGGCAATGAAAAGGGCGGTTCCGGCAAGTCTACGACGGCTGTTCATATTGCCATCACGCTGCAAAAACTTGGTTTTCGCGTCGCGACCCTCGATATTGATATCCGCCAGCGCACGCTGACACGCCATATGGAAAACCGTCACCGTTGGGTCGAAACCCATGGCGAGGCGCTCGAAATCCCGTCTCACTACACCTTTGTTTCCAAGGGAGCAGCCTTGGATATTGAAAACGGTGCCGATGACGGAAGCCGGGTTCTGCCGATTGAGCGCCAGCGCGAAGAGTTCGATTTCATCATTGTCGATACGCCCGGCTCCTACACGAATTTGAGTGTTATGGCGCACCGGTGTGCGGACACACTAGTGACGCCAATCAATGACTCATTCATCGATTTTGATGTGCTGGCGCGTGTCGATGGCGTCACCTACGAAATTGAGGAGCTGTCGCAATATGCGCTTGAAGTGCGCGATGCGCGGCGCTATCGCCAATTGCAGGGCAATGGCATCCTGGATTGGGTGGTGGTGCGCAACCGCATGTCGCAGATTTCATCGCGCAACGAGCTGCGGGTGGACCGCTGTGTGCGTGATTTGTCGGCCAAGCTTGGCTTCCGGGTTGCCAGCGGCATTGCCGAGCGGGTCGTCTTTCGCGAGTTTTTCCAGGCCGGATTGACGGCGCTTGATGAGATCGTCGACACCGGTGAGGCGCGCCGTTCCTCCATGTCGCATCTTGCGGCACGCAATGAGGTGCGCAAGCTGGTGGCGTCCTTGCACCTGCCGATTGATGAGGCCGGGCAAAAACGCGCTGCTGCGCGGCAAAAATGGCTTCAGGGCGCGCGCCCGGCCATCACGCTGCCGGACGTTTTTGCTTAAGGGGCAATGGTCGCCGAAGCGGGCATCGTACAATCATTAACATTGTGTCGCATAGCGCTTGTTTCGTGCGGGGGTGTGCCCATCTTTATCCTATGAGCACTGACAAAAAGCGCACCGGCGTCGCGCCGATTGGCCAAAAAGCACCCGCTGAGCGATCATCATCGGGTGACGTTGCCGCGTTTTTGCAAAAAGCCAAGGCTGTCAAACCGGGCGCCGGCGGCAAGGGCCGGGTTATTTTGGCGTTGGATGCCACGATGAGCCGCCAACCGACATGGGATATGGCGGCATCCATTCAGGCTGATATGTTCCGTAGTGTCGGCGCGATTGGATCGCTGTCGATGCAATTGACGTATTTTCGCGGCTTCGGCGAATGCCGATCATCGCGCTGGGCAACGGACGGCCAATCCATGGCCGACATGATGTCGAAAATCGATTGCCGGGCAGGGCAAACCCAAATTGCCAAAATCCTGAAACACGCCGCCAAGCAACACGGCGAAGCGCCGGTTTCGGCGGTCGTCTATATTGGTGACGCCATGGAAGAAAATGCCGATGAGCTTGGTCATTTGGCCGGAGTTCTGGGTATGCGCAAAGTGCCGATATTTATGTTCCAGGAAGGTGCTGAGCCGCTTGCCACAATGACGTTTAAAGAGATTGCACGGCTGAGCAGGGGCGGGTGGTTCCGGTTTGACCAGTCATCAGCGGATGTGTTGCGGCGGTTGCTGTCGTCCATCGCCATTTATGCGACGGGTGGTCTTGCTGCCTTGGAAGCGCGGGGCGCCAAAGAGGACCGTTTGCTGATTGAACAGATGAAGCCGAAAGGCGGAAGAAAGGGCTAAAACCGTGACAACCCTGATTGTGTTGATCGGCCTGATCGGATCGTTGATCCTGGCGGTTTGGGCGTTTGCTACGTCCAGCCCTGCGGCCGTTGCCCAGGCAATGCGCTACAGTTTACCAGCTTTGACCGCGCTTGTCGGCATCATCACAATGCTGGCCGGACGGATTGGCATGGGATTGCCAATTTTGGGTTTCGCGCTTGCCATGTTTGCCAGAGCGCACAAGGTTGCGCGATCGGCGCCGTCACCTAATCAATCGTCCTATGTCCGCACGGCGATGCTTGAAATGGAGCTTGACCACGACACCGGCCAAATGAATGGCTTGGTGCTGGCAGGCAAGCATGAGGGTGCCGTGCTGGACAATATGAGTGACGAAGCGCTGTTTGAACTGGCCGCCGACGTCGCTCAGGACCGCGAAAGCGCAGAACTATTGGAGGCGTATCTTGACCGACGCATGCCCGGATGGCGTGAGGGCATGGACGCGGACACGAGCGCGGGGCAGGGAGGACCGGCTGAGTCTGGCCCCATGACACATCAGGAGGCCTATCAGATCCTTGGCCTTGAGACGGGAGCGTCCATTGTTGAAATCCGCAAGGCGCATCGACGCCTGATGCAGGGTGTGCACCCCGATGTCGGAGGGAGTTCGTTTCTGGCTGCCCGCATTAACGCGGCCAAAGACCTGCTTGTTCGACTTCATGATAAATAACCTTCTACGCAATACCTGAAGGAAGGATGGGAATAAGGCGGTGCCAACACACGGTGCCGCCTAAACGGAAACGCTTAGAGTTGTTGGGCGAGACAATCGTAATTATAACGCTTGATGGCTTTGCATGCTGCGCGGGCTTGGGACTTGCTGTCAAAGCCGGCGAAACGGGCGCGGTGATAGGTGGTGGAGCCTTTTGTGAAGACTTCAACAAAGGGCTTGCGGTTGCCAACGACGGATTGGGCGCGCGATTGTGCGGTAGAGAGATATTCACGCGCTTCGGCTTCCGAAGGTAGGGACGCGATTTGGATGATCCAGCCCGATGTCGGCGCAGTTGAGGCTGTTACCAGCGGATCAATGGCTGTTTTCGGGTTCGCTGTTGGTTCAGGCACATAGGCTGCGGCAACGTTGGTTTCGTCGTCACGTGTCGGTGCGGAACCGGGGACAGGCAATTCCTTCAACGGCACATCAGCAATTGACGCAACGACTGGCGACCCAAACTGCGGAGAGTTGCCGCGCGCTATAAGTGGACCACCATCTTTTTTGGAAGCCTTGGGCAGATATTCACCGATTAGCTTTTGCATCTGCGCATTGCGGGATGCACCAGTGCGGCCGCCTAGAACCACGGCGACGATGGAGCGTCCGCCCGTGTTGACCGAGCTCACCAAGTTGAAGCCTGAAGCACGGGTGTAGCCGGTTTTGATGCCGTCAACACCGCGAACCGTGCCAAGTAGGCGGTTATGGTTGCTGAACCGGCTTTTACCGAATTTGAATTCCCGCGTTTTGAAGTAGGCAAACTCACGCGGGAAGTGCTCTTGCAGCGCAATACCGAGGCGCGCCATATCACGTGCGGTTGTTACCTGTTTTGAATCCGGCAGGCCGGATGCATTGCGGAAGACGGTCTTGCTCATACCCAAGGAGCGGGCTTTCGCTGTCATCATTTTAGCGAAGTTACTTTCCGTGCCACCCAAATGCTCGGCAACGGCGGCTGCGACGTCATTGGCGGACTTTGTAACAAGCGCATAAATGGCCTGCTCGGCGGTCAAAGAGCCGCCCGGACGGACGCCAAGCTTCGATGGAACCATTGATGCGGCATGATTTGAAACGCGAATAGGTGTGTTTTTGTTGAGTTTGCCGGCGCGCATGGCGTCAAACATCATATAGGCCGTCATCATTTTGGTGAGTGACGCTGGAAAGCGAATGCTGTCGCCGCGATAATCATAAAGCGTCTTGCCGGTGTTGGCGTCGATAACGATACCGGCGTATTTGTCGTTGGCGAGTGCTGGCGATTGCGTTGCTGTCAACGCGCCAGCGACGACGCAGACCGCTACGCTGAACTTTTTCAAAGCGGACTTCATACGGATCTGAAACTGGAACACGATAACTCTCACAGGGCACATTTCGTTTTGAAATCACACAGTAAGCGCACCAGCGTTACCAATCCGTTTATGGTAACCAAAAACTTTGCACAGCGTATCAAAATGAGACTTTTGGTGCGGTGCAAAAGAATTTACTTGCAAAATGGTGCAGCGCACACTAAGTAGGGTTCACGAGGTTGGCACAGGCCAAAAAAAGTAACACCTCGGTGCAACACTAACCTGATGGGTGATACAATGATGAAATCATTTGAAGACATGAACGCAGCCGGCAAAGAAATGATGGACGGCTCTTTGAAGTCATACTCAGCTATGACCAAAGGCATGCAAACAATCGCGACTGAAGCGACTGACTTCTCGAAAAAGTCATATGAGCACAGTGCTGCTGCTTTTGAAAAATTGGCTGCGACAAAATCAGTCGACAAAGCCATGGAAGTTCAAGCTGAGTACGCAAAATCTGCTTACGAAGCATTTGTTGCTCAAGCGACAAAAATGACCGAGCTTTACACAAACGTTGCCAAAGAAGCCTACAAGCCTTTCGAAGGCATGGTTCCAGCGGCTCCTAAAGCTGCAAAATAAGTCTTTCCCAAGACTGACCTAAAGAACGGCTCGTGCTTTGCACGGGCCGTTTTTGCGTTTTGGGTTGAAAATTTGAAATTTTAGCCATGATGTGCGGCACTTTAGAGAAAGTTTCATTCAGCACTTGCGTCGGCTCGTTTCGCCCTTACAATTTTGATTTGCGGGCATACATAGTTGAGGAAACGCACGACTTACATCCCGAAGAATGATGCTGATGAATAACATGATTGAACCGGTTTTGATGGCTGCCGGTGACGACAAAAGATCTGATGATTTCAATGGTGACGAGGGCGCCAGCGTCATTACGCGCACCAAAACGAAAACAAAAAAACCCAACCTATACCGCGTACTTATCCTCAATGACGACTACACGCCGATGGAGTTTGTCGTTCACGTCTTGGAGCGGTTTTTTCAAAAGAACCGCCAGCAAGCCACCCAAATTATGTTGCATGTGCACAACCACGGCGTGGGCGAGTGCGGAGTGTATACCTACGAAGTTGCCGAAACCAAAGTCACTCAAGTGATGGATTTCGCGCTGCAAAACCAACACCCGCTGAAATGCGTGATGGAGAAGAAGTAATGCCAGCTTTTACCGCAAGCCTAGAAAAAGCGCTTCACCAGGCACTGACTTTTGCCAATGAGCGCGAGCACGAATATGCGACGCTGGAGCACCTGCTGTTGGCGCTGCTGGATGATGATGACGCCAAGCGTGTGCTTGATGCGTGCAGTGTTGACCTTGAGGCACTGCGCGAGACGGTCGAAGACTATGTCGACGATGATCTGGAAAATCTGATCACCGGCTATGACGAAGACGCCAAGCCGACCACGGGTTTCCAGCGTGTCATTCAACGCGCCGTCATCCACGTTCAATCATCAGGCCGTGAAGAAGTGTCGGGTGCTAATGTGCTGGTTGCAATTTTCGCAGAGCGCGAGAGCCATGCGGCCTATTTCCTGCAAGAGCAGAACATGACGCGCTATGATGCGGTGAACTTTATCGCGCACGGCATCTCAAAACGTCCGGGCGCCAGCGAGAGCCGTCCGCCGACCGGTGCGGGCGAGGGCGATGCTGCCGGTGCGCAGACGGACCAAGAAGGCGCAAAGAAAAACGAAAGCGCGCTGGCTGCCTATTGTGTGGACCTGAACGAGAAATCCAAAAAGGGCAAAATCGACCCGTTGATCGGGCGCACAGAAGAGATCAACCGGACAATTCAGATCTTGTGCCGTCGCTCGAAAAACAACCCGCTTTACGTGGGTGACCCCGGCGTCGGTAAAACTGCGATTGCCGAGGGCCTCGCCAAGCGAATCGTCGATGGCGATGTGCCAGAAGTGCTGGAGAACTCGACTATCTATTCGCTGGATATGGGTTCATTGCTGGCAGGTACCCGCTATCGCGGTGACTTTGAAGAGCGTTTGAAGCAGGTAGTCAAAGAGCTGGAAGAGCATCCGGATGCGGTTCTGTTTATCGACGAAATCCACACCGTCATCGGTGCGGGTGCCACCTCTGGTGGGGCGATGGATGCGTCTAATCTGCTCAAGCCTGCGCTGTCATCGGGTGCGATCCGGTGCATCGGGTCGACCACCTATAAAGAGTTCCGCCAGTTCTTTGAGAAAGACCGGGCATTGGTGCGTCGCTTCCAGAAGATCGATGTCAATGAGCCTGGTCTGGATGATGCGGTTGAAATTATGAGGGGACTGAAGCCTTACTTTGAGGAATACCACAAGGTGCAGTATTCCGATGAGGCGATCAGAAGCGCTGTTGAATTGTCATCACGCTATATCAACGACCGCAAGCTGCCGGATAAAGCCATCGACGTGGTGGATGAAACCGGCGCGCGCCAAATGCTGGTTGCCAAGGATAAGCGCAAAAAGGTGATTGAGGTCGAAGACATCGAAGCGACCATTGCTACCATGGCGCGCATTCCACCGAAAACCGTTTCCAAAGACGACGCGGTGGTGCTGGAAAATCTCGAAAAAGAGCTCAAGCGGGTGGTTTACGGTCAGGATTTGGCAATTGAAGCGTTGGCTTCGTCGATCAAGCTGGCGCGTGCGGGCTTGCGCGAGCCTGAAAAGCCGATTGGCAGCTATTTGTTCTCCGGCCCGACCGGTGTGGGTAAAACCGAGGTTGCGCGCCAACTGGCCGACAGCATGGGCGTAGAATTGCTGCGCTTTGACATGTCAGAATATATGGAGCGCCATACGGTTTCACGGCTTATCGGCGCGCCTCCCGGCTATGTTGGCTTCGATCAGGGTGGTCTGCTAACCGATGGTGTGGACCAGCATCCGCATTGCGTGTTGTTGCTTGATGAAATCGAGAAAGCCCATCCGGATCTGTTCAACATTCTGTTGCAGGTGATGGACCACGGCAAATTAACCGACCACAACGGCAAGCATGTCAGCTTTCGCAATGTGATCATCATTATGACCACCAATGCTGGTGCGTCTGACGCCGCGAAAAACGCCATCGGTTTCGGTTCGTCCAAGCGCGAAGGCGACGACATGGAGGCGATCAGCCGACTGTTTACGCCGGAATTCCGCAACCGTCTGGATGCGATTATTCCGTTCGGCCCGCTGCCGGTGCCAGTCATTCACAAGGTCGTGCAGAAATTTGTCATGCAGCTTGAGGCGCAACTGGCTGACCGTGGCGTGACATTCTCGCTCGACAAAAAGGCGATCAACTGGCTTGCCGACAAGGGCTATGATGAGCGCATGGGCGCGCGTCCGCTGGGCCGCGTCATTCAAGAGCACATCAAGAAGCCGCTTGCCGATCAAGTGCTGTTTGGTGCGCTGAAAGAGGGTGGCACGGTGAAGGTGTCAGTTGCCAAGGATGAGGCTGGTGTCGAAAAGCTGAAGCTTGATTATCTGGCAGACGAAGTGCCGGTGACACCAAAGAAAGAAGTCGCACGTAAAGCCCCGGCGAAAAAAGCGGCGGCCAAACCAAAGGCGAAAGCGTCGGCAACCCGCAAGCCCAAGGACACACCGCCCAAGGCCGATAGCGGAACGGATGCCGGCAGTGATGCACCGCCCAAGCGTACGGCTGTGCCGCGTGTGCCGCGCAAATAAAGCGCAACAGACTTTAGAAACCCGCCGGTCGCTCCGGCGGGTTTTTTCATGGGTGCAATCTTGCCTGCTGACAATCATCGCCATGGCGTGCTAGCGCGGCATAATGGATACAGTCGCGACATCACACCCCGATAGGGGAGCCCGATACTGGTTTTTGGCCGGTGCGGCGAAGCTGTTTTCGGCACCCGCGATCATATTGATGGGCGCGTTTGTGGGCTTTGCAGGCTTTGCCAAGGAAAGCGGCATTGAGGCGGTGCATGCCATGTTCATGACCGCGATGGTGTGGGCGCTACCGGCCAAGGTCATTTTGGTGGCGGCGACGGCCAGCGGCACGGGCCTGTTGGCTACCGCCTTTGCCGTGGCGTTGTCTTCCGTGCGTATGATGATGATGGTCGGTGCATTGGTGCCGGAAATCCGTGCGCCGAAAACCCGGACCTGGGTGCTCCTTTTTCTGTCGCACTTTGTGGCGATCACCGGCTGGGTCTTGGCGATGGAAACGGTACAAAATGTGCCGCGCCATCGCCGCACGATCTATTTTGCGGGCATCGGCATCACGCTAACAAGCGCCAATGTGGTGGTCGTCGGTCTGGTCTATACCTTTGCCGGTCAATTGCCGGTGGAAGCGCTGGGCGCGCTGTTTTTCCTGACGCCGGTTTATTTCTTGACTTCGCTCTGGGCCACCGCGCGTGATCACGTGGTGAAGATTGCTATGGTGTGCGGGCTGATTTTGGGGCCGCTGTTTCATCTGGTCGCGCCGGACTTCGACTTGCTATTGGCAGGCTTTGTCGGCGGTGTGGCTGCGTTCTTTCTCGGCAAACTCCTGCCCGCGCGGGGCGTATCATGAGTTATTTCGCTTTTGATGCCTGGTGGTGGCCGTTCGTCTTTATTCTGATTGCCGGTTGGCTGGCGACAGATGTGTGGCGCTGGTTGGGGGTGATGATCGGCAACCGGCTCGACGAGCGCTCGCAAGCCTTGGTGCTGGTGCGGGCGATTGCGACCGCATTGGTTGCAGCGGTGATCGCGCGGTTGATTGTGTTTCCGTCCGGTGCGCTGGCAGAAACAGCTTTGGCGCTGCGGCTGGCTGCCGCCGCTATTGGCTTTGCCGCGTTTCAGCTTGCGGGGCAGCGTATCGTCGTCGGTGTTGCAACGGCGCTGGGCGTGTTGCTGGCCGGTATGGCGGCAGGCTTTTAGAGCATTTCCGGATTTAGTTGAATCAGCAATCGCTGCCTTTCGCTGCGCTCAAACGCGTTTGCTGATACTCTAGATGACCCAACCTGAACCGGAATTGCTCTAGACCAACGCCGCGCGTAACTTGTCTGCGTTGGCTTTCAGCACGGCCGCATCTTCCATTTTGCCTGAATGCCCCTTCAGAGCGACGCCTTCATGGCGCGGAATGACGTGGAAGTGCAGGTGAAAAACGGACTGGCCGCCAGCAGCTTCGTTGAACTGGTTGATGGTAATGCCGTCGGCGTTGAAGGCCTGTTTTGACGCGCGCGCAATCCGCTGCACCGTGGCGATGACCGCGCCGAGCGACACGGGCTCCGCGTCCAGAATGTTGCGGGCAGGCGCTTTCGGGATGACCAAGGCATGGCCATCAGCCTGCGGCATCACATCCATAATCACCAACACATCGTCGTCTTCATGGATTTTTTCGGATGGGATATCGCCCGCGATGATTTTTGCGAAGATGTTGTTGGGGTCGTATGAGGTCATGGCTTTTCTCTTTGCGTAGGAATCGCTTACGCGCCTTTCTTAAACGGTCCGGCGTCTTTTAGCACCTCGCCGAAACGGGCGACTTCTGCGCGTTCGTGGTTGAGGTAATCTTCAACGGCTGCGCGAAAGCCTTGATGCGGAATGTAATGGGCTGAGTGCGTGGTCACCGGCAGGTAGCCGCGGGCGAGTTTATGCTCGCCCTGCGCGCCCGCTTCAACGGTTTTCAAACCGTGGTCGATCGCGAAGTCGATGGCCTGATGGTAGCAAATTTCAAAATGCAAAAACGGGTGGTGCTCGCTGCAGCCCCAATGGCGGCCAAACAGCGTGTCACCGCCGATAAAGTTGATGGCACCGGCGACGTAACGCCCGTCACGCTTGGCCATAATCAGCACGATGTCGTCGGCCATGGTTGAAGCGATGGTTTCGTAGAACGCGCGGTTGAGATAGGGGCGGCCCCATTTGCGCGAACCGGTGTCGACATAGAACAGATAAAACTGATCCATGATGTCAGGCGTCAATTGTGTGCCGGTGAGCCGTTCAATGGTGAGGCCACTTTCAAGCGCGGCGGCGCGTTCTTTTTTCAAGTTCTTGCGCTTGCGCGAGGACAGCGTGTCAAGAAAATCGTCGTAAGTGCTGTAGTCTTCATTTGTGAAGTGGAACTGCTGGTCAGTGCGGTGCAGAAAACCCTCCGCTATCAACGCGTCGATATCGGTTTGCTGCGCAAAGGTGATATGGGCGGAGGAGACGCCGCGCTGGTCGGCCAATTGTTTCAAGCCTTGCGCCAGTGCTTGGCGCGCGGATGCCGCATCGACGTCAGGCGCGACCAGCAGGCGCGGGCCCGTGGCCGGGGTAAACGGCACGCTGGCCTGAAGCTTGGGGTAATAGCGCCCACCGGCACGCTCCCAAGCGTCGGCAAAGGCGTGGTCAAACACATATTCGCCTTGGCTGTGGGATTTGAGATAGTTCGGCATAGCGCCCAGCAGAGTGCCGTCGGCGGTCTCCAGCAGCAAATGCTGGCCCAGCCAGCCGGTCTGCGCCGTGGCGCAGCCGCTGGCTTCAACCGCGTGCAAAAAAGCATAGGACAAAAATGGATTATAGGGAGCGTCGGGATGGTTTTTCGATGCGCCGCTGAGCCTGTTCCAGTCGCTTTCGGCGACATCGGACAGCGTGTTGATAATACGGATTTGAACGTCGGGTTTGGTTTCACTCATGACGCAAGAAATATTGCGGTGCGGGTGAACGGCAAGCCGTCATTTGCGTTCATCGGGCGTAAATAGTTCAAAGGTGATCTGGTCGACATGATCGGCGCACCGGGCGCGCGTTGCTTCATCCCGCACGGTCCAGGTGATGATTTTCATGTGCCGGTCACGCCGAAGCTGCGTGACCAAATCATTGGGCAAGTTGGTGACGCCATAGGACATAAAGCTGATTTTATCGCCCATGCGGTCCAGAAAGGTGCGGTGTAATGCCAGCTTTTCTGCGACGATGCCTTCGGCGGTGAGGCCCGCATCTATGGTTGGTGCATGGTGCACAAACGCCGCTACCAGATCATAGGCAAACGACATCGCCGCGCACGGGCCGTCATAGGCCAGCAAATCGCGCGCGACCGCCTGTGCCAAGGCGTCGTTGTCTTTGCCATTGTCCTTCATCTCGACAACAATGGGCACCCGCCCGTTGATTGCTTTAAGCACATCGGCGAGCGGCAAGGGCGTATCGTCTGTGTCGCCCAGCTTGATGGCGCGCAATTGCTCAGCTGTGCGCTGGCGCACCGGACCGGTTTCTTTCGTCAAACGGTCCAGCGTCTCATCATGGAACATGATGGCCACATCGTCTGCACTCAACTGCACGTCGATCTCAATCGGATAGCCAGCTGCCGCTGAGGCCATCACGGCTGTCAGTGAGTTTTCCATGACGGCTTTGTTGCCGTCATGCAGCCCCCGGTGTGTGATCGGCCGGGCGAGGAGTGCGTCCAGCGGGTTCATATTTCAATGACCGCTTCGACTTCCACTGGCGCGTTGAGCGGCAAAACCGGCATACCAACGGCTGAACGCGCATGGCGGCCGGCGTCACCCAACACATCTACAAAGAAGTTCGATGCGCCGTTGGCGACAATGTGCTGCTCGGTAAAATCAGTGGTGGACGATACAAACACGGTGATTTTGACCAGCCGCTTGATGGCAGACAGATCGCCCAGCGCCGCTTTGGCTTGTGCGAGCACATTGACCGCGCACCACATGGCCGCCTGTTGGCCTGCTTCAACGTCCAATGCAGCGCCAACCTGGCCGGTGGCGAACAAGGCACCGTCTTTCAGCGGCAACTGGCCGGATGTAAAAAGCAAATTGCCGCTTTTGACATAGGGCACATAGTTCGCTGCCGGTGCGGCGGCTGTCGGAATTGTGATGCCAAGTCTGGCGAGGTTTGCGTCAATTTCACTGGTCATTAAGAGTTCCTGCCACTAGGTATTGTTGGAGCGTTGAGATAGTGCGTTTGCCGCAATTCGAACACGCGCACATGCTGGATTTGACGTTGAAACCGTCCCCTGATGATGGAGCCTGAATAGATTGATGAATCACCCAACGAGCAAAACCTTGAAGCCAGTCTATGGCGTTGGTTTGGCGATGGCGACCCTTTTTGTCTCAGGCGCTGCTTCATTTGCCGCGCCGATTGCCTTGGCACCGCATCGCGCCGTTTATGATGTTGCGCTGAAGGATGCGACGGACCGGTCGGGCATTACCTCGATGAACGGGCGCATCGTTTATGAGTTTCGCGGCTCCGCCTGTGAGGGCTACACCACCAATTTCCGGTTTGTGACCCAGGTTGGCGTTCAGGGCGAGGCGCGGGTGACCGACCAGCGCACTTCCACCTTCGAGGAGGCTGACGGCTCGCTGTTCCAGTTTGTCACCAAAACCTACGTCAATGACGCTTTTGACCGCGAGGTGTCCGGTGTTGCGACCGTTGACGATGATGCGGTTTCGGTGGACCTCAAGAAACCCGAAGAGATGCAGCTTGAGTTGTCACCGGCGATGTTTCCGTCAGCGCATATGATTGACCTACTCAGCCGTGCTGAGAACGGAGAAACCTTTTACGAACAAGCGCTTTTCGACGGTTCTGAAGATGGTGATTCAGCCATGGCGACGACCGTGATTATCGGGCCGCAAAAGACCGATGAAGAGCAGGCCGACATTTTAGGTGCGTTGGCGCAAGAGCCGTTCCGCACTGTGAATATTGCCTATTTCAGCCAGGAAAACGCTGAGGGCGGTGAAGCGCTGCCGCAATATGGCATTGGCTTCAAAATGTACAATAACGGCATCACGCGCAGCCTTGAGATGGACTACGGCGAGTTTTCCCTGACCGGTGATCTCACCGCGCTGGAAGTGTTTGAGGCGGAAGGCTGCTGAGCATTTACTCAGCAGCTGCGGGTGCCGTGCCTGTGATGATGTGCAAATCGCGCTGCGGG
>JBAUIL010000279.1:0-17185 GCA_049682915.1 Ahrensia sp.
GCAACCACCTCGTCCGGGTTCACGCCCTTGTGCGGGTCTTTGCCGAAGAAGTTTTTGACGGTCTCCTGAACCTTTGGCATGCGCGTCATACCGCCAACCAGCACAACTTCATCGATGTCGCCGGCGCTCAGGCCCGCATCTTTCAGCGCGCTCTTCATCGGGTCGACTGTGCGCTTGACGAGGTCATCAACAATGCTCTCGAACTTGGCGCGTGTCAGCTTCATGGTCAGGTGTTTTGGACCGGACGCATCGGCGGTGATGAAGGGCAGGTTGATTTCGGTTTGAGCAGATGATGAAAGCTCGATCTTGGCTTTTTCCGCCGCTTCTTTCAGGCGTTGCAGCGCCAGCTTGTCGCCGGTCAGGTCGATGCCCTGGTCTTTTTTGAACTCAGCCGCGAAATATTCGACCAAGCGCATGTCGAAATCTTCACCACCAAGGAATGTGTCACCATTGGTGGATTTGACTTCAAAAACGCCGTCACCAATTTCGAGGATCGACACATCGAATGTACCACCACCGAGATCGTAGACTGCGATTGTTTTGCCGTCGCGCTTATCAAGACCATAGGCCAGCGCCGCAGCGGTTGGCTCGTTGATTATGCGCAGCACTTCCAGACCGGCGATTTTGCCGGCATCTTTGGTGGCTTGGCGCTGGGCGTCATTGAAATACGCAGGCACGGTGATAACCGCTTGCTCGACTTTTTCGCCCAAATAAGCTTCGGCTGTTTCCTTCATTTTCTGAAGGATCATCGCTGAGATTTGGGCGGGCGAATGCTTGTCGCCACCGGCTTCCACCCATGCGTCGCCATTTTTGCCTTCAACAATGTTGAACGGCACCATCTTCTGGTCTTTTTTAACAGTCGGATCGCTGAAGCGACGGCCGATCAAACGCTTGACGGCAAACAAGGTGCCTTCCGGGTTGGTCACCGCCTGACGCTTGGCAGGCTGGCCGACAAGGCGCTCACCATCGTCAGAAAACGCAACCATGGATGGCGTTGTCCGCGCGCCTTCGGCGTTTTCAATTACTTTTGCATCCTTGCCGTCCATAACCGCGACACAGGAGTTTGTTGTACCCAGATCGATACCAATAACTTTAGCCATAATACCCTCTTTCTCAGCAAACCGCGTCGAACCCTTTACGGCGTTCCGGTGTGCGGTTCCTCATTGGCAGATTTTTACAATGCACAGACCGGTTTAGCCGTTCTGTGCGCTGGCAGGTATATAAGAAGGGGCGCCTAGGGGTGCAAGGTTGCCGCGGGGGGAAATTTTTTCTATTTTTCCCCGCGCGGTACTGACATGGACTGGTTTTAGCCAGGCGCGCCTGTGACGACAGGCTGCGCGTTTTTGCGCTGCATCCGCCAAATCAATACTGCCAGCAGGCACAACGCCGCAGGATAGCCAATAAAGTCGCCGACATAAATCATGAGAGCGGCGACGATCATGAAGGCGATCAGCGCGATCACCCGGCTGGCAACATTGCGCACCAAAACCATGAGGGCCATGGCACCCACGCCATACAGCAAAAGAAAGTTCTGACCTGCCATGTGCAGCATATCGCTGATGGATAATAGATTGGCGTAATCCAGCAGCAAGACTAATGCCAGCGCCACAACCAGCAGCGCCACTGCGCCAAGCGGACGCCCCGCCTCGTCCACTGTCAACATCACGGGCAGCACCTGCTGGCGTGACAGGGCGTAGATCATCCGGGAGACCGCCCAGATCGCGCCCATCAGATTGGACAGGATGATCAGACCGGCAATCAGCGCCACTGCGTTTTGCCCCCAAGGACCAAGAACATTGCCGATGAGCACCGCAAAGGCCGCCTCGCTATTGCCCACTGTCGGTGACACATTAATCAGAAAGGCCATCAACATATAAAGCGTGATGGTTGCGGCAAATGACAGGATCATCGCGATTGGAAAGTCGCGCTTTGGGTTTTTGAATTCCTCAGAAATGCCCGCCGCAACCTCCCAGCCGGTAAAGGCAAAAAAGATCATCAGGACCGGCGCCATAATCAACGGAATATCGTGGATGAACGGCAGGCTGAGGCCCACTGGCGCGCTGGTAAAATCCACGCCCCAATAGCCCACCGCGATCATCCCCAGCAGCACGAAAATGACGGTGGATGCGATGGCGGTTGCAATTTTGGAGGCCTTTTGCGGTGACGCCGTTTGGCAGACTGCCCCTGCCAGCAACAGCACCAGCGCCGCCAGCGCCGGATCAACATCGATCACCGAGGCCAGATAATATCCGCCTGTCATCGCAATGGCAGGCAAGCCAAAAATCACCGCACCCAAAAACAGCAGCGACGCCGCGATGTAGCCATACCGCCCGAAAGCCAACTCGGCAAAATGGGCGATGCCACCCGCATCGGGATATCGCCGCCCCATAATGATGAAGACGATCAGTAGCGGCACGGCCGCAATGGCGCACACGGCCCAACTATAAATCGCCAGCGGCCCCGCCGCTTGCGCTGCCAGGCCCGGCAGGGTCAACAACCCGGCTCCGATGACAATATTGAGCATCAAGGCAGCCCCGCTGACGGGGCCAAGTGTTTTTTTAAGTTCGCTCATGATGGAAATGCCACTGAATGAAATGAGATAAGGTATCTGACACTGCCATCAATCGCGCGCGAGCCATGCCGCACGCCTCTGGGCAATCGAATAACATCTCCTTTCTTGCAGAGAGCCTCACCTCCTTCCCAGAAAAACAGAATTTTTCCATCAAGAACAACAAGTGTTTCATCTGTATCGTGATGATGCCAATCATGTGTCTTCCCATGCGAATCAGTTTGTATTTCTACGCACCCTTGGTTTGGCAAGGACGCGTCGAGTATTCTACGAAAGCTCAGCTGTCGAACCAAACCGCTGTCTACAGACACTGTGTTTTTCACTTCTTGCATTTCACGCAGCCTCGCTCGTTTTTGCCTTTGTCAGGCTGGCATATGGACACTTGATTTCAGAGTTGGTGTCATCCAGGAAATATTGCGCAAACTCGCGGTTTTCCGTTTGGCCATATCGGCCAAGCGCTGGACTTGGATCGATAAAATCGAAGCTATTCAGCCGATCACGAATAGCGGCCAAAACCTTTTCGCTTTTCGCCTCAGTCCCCAAGATGGCATCGAACACCCATCGAGGTTGGAACGTAACCATAAAACTTGATGCACGTCTCGACTGCCGGTTAATGTGCGCCGGCGTGTTGCACACCACAAAAATCGGCTCGCCGCCAAAGCACCATTCCCAACCGGGGTGATCGAGCTCACAAGGTATGCTGGTGGGCCACTCCTTGCCATCGTACATATGAGTATCTTTCAACAGCATCCAAAAACGGTGTTCATAGTCTTCGACTGACACCACAGCCTCAGGCTTCGAAAAGATAACCAGAGACGTGTTGCGTCCATAGTGACGAGCATTTGGTAGATATTCTGAGAGTAGCGCTGCAACCTCGCTTGGCTCCATTGAATCGCTGAAACCAAAGCGAAGCTGCTGCGACTGCATGCCAGCTATGCCATAGATGCATGGAAAGGATCGGCTTTCGCTGAGAAGCGTGGCCTCAAACTCTTTATAAACTGTATATTGCCAACTTTTTCGGTTGAATGTTTCCAACACTTGATTTGACTTCATCAACTTCACTTCGGTCATGCCCGCCTCCTAAGCTTGTAAATCCCCGAGTTTACAAATGCGCTTTCGCAGGTGGATAATTTCAGGAAAAAGCTGTATTTGGACAGGGAGCAATTTGCGCTGTTTGGTTCCAAATTGGCGTCAGAAATAATTGGGAAATACACAATGCAATCATTTCAGCAGCAATTGGTGGATTTACTCAAACGTGACGCGCGGTTGCCGATATCCACATTGGCGGAAACGCTTCAAGCGTCGCGCAAGCGGGTCAAGGATACGATAGAGCGGTTGGTTGATGTCGGCGTCATCAAGCGGTTCACGATCGAAGTGGATGAGAGCGCTGACACCAAGCCGCCCATCGCGATATTTTTCCACATACGGCTGAAGGAGCCCAAATGCGCGGTGGTGTTCGCCGACATCAAGCACCACGGCGAGATTGTCGGCGCATGGAGTGTCAGCTCAAGCGAGTTGGATTTGCAGCTTCTGCTGCGCGGTCACAGCCTTGAGCAATTGGAAACACTCCGCGACGAGATTTCAGCGCACCCGCTGGTGCACACCATGCACTCCAACGCGGTGTTGAAGACCTGGCGCGACTGACTACGGCCCCGAATGCAACGACTTTTGTACGTGATTTCATTTCTTTCTCCACCATGATCACAAGACGGTAGAGCTACAAAAAATGCTGCGCAAGCTAATTTTACGCGCGTAAATTTTGTGAGTGCACCTGTGCAACTGCGCTAGAGAATTTCCGGTTTTGGTTGAATCAGGAATTGCGCTAGAGCCAGCGCTTAAAGCGGAACCATACCAGCAGTCCCACAGCGATAAGAGCCATCGCAGTCAGAACCGCGCCATAGCCCCATGGTTTGTCGATCAGCGCCATTTGGTTGAAATTCATGCCCCACATACCGGTTAAGAAACTGAGTGGAATGAAGATTGTTGAAATCACCGTCAGCACGCGCATCGTTTCATTCATGCGGTTGGAAATGGAATTGAGGTAAAGGTCCATCAGCCCACTGGCGAATTCGCGCAGCGTCTCGGTCAGGTCGATCAATTGCAGGACGTGATCCTGCGTGTCAGCCAAATAAAAGCGTGTTTGTTCGCTAACACGCGGATTGTCTTCGCGCCTAAGCACACTGAGCATTTCACGCATCGGCCACAGCGAGCGTTTCAAGGACAGCAGTTCCCGGCGCACATCGTGGATTGTTTCAACCTGCTGCGGATCAGAGGCCCGAAGAATATCGCTTTCCAATACATCCAGCCGGTCACTGATTGCTTCGACCAGTGGAAAGTAGTGATCGGTGATGGTGTCTAAAATGACGTAAGCGAGATAATCGCCATTGCCAGCGCGAATGCGCCCGTTGACGGTTTCCATGCGGTAACGGACGGGACCGAGGCAGTCGCCCACACGCTCCTGAAATGTCAAAACAAAGTCCTTCGCAAAAAACAGGCTGAACTGCTCCCGGGCGGCCATCGAAGCGCTGTCGACCATATGGGTCAGCACAAAGGTGCACGACTTCAGATCATCAGCTTTAGGCCGGTGCTGAAAGGTCATGACGTCCTCAAGCGCCAGATCATCGATCTCAAAAATATTGCCCAATTGCCGCACAGTATCGGCATCGGTGATGCCAACCACATCGAGCCAAATCTTTTTGGGTCCCGTGACGGCTGCGCGCACATCGTCCAACGTGGCCTTATTCAGCGTCTCAATCGTGCCGCCATCATACAAGGTCAGCGTCATGGTCGAGGGCTGGGCGCTTGCCACAACCGGCAAAGCGCCTGGCACTTCACCGGTTTTACCACTCGATTTGCGGGTTATCGAACGGCGTTTTTTGCGTGATGCGTAATGCTTTTCCACGCCGCTTTAACCGCTGATGATCTTTGTCTCGCAGAAATCCTCTAGCCCGAACGCACCACCCTCGCGGCCGATGCCGGAGTGCTTGTAGCCGCCGAACGGGTGGCCTGCACTGAGGCCAGCACCATTGATGCGAACCATGCCTGCATCGAGTTTGCGGGCGACGCGTTTGGCTTTTTCCGGGTCCGATGTCTGCACGTGCGCCGCCAGGCCATAGGGGGTGTCATTGGCGATGGCGAGTGCTTCCTCTTCGCCGCCCTCAAACTTGATGATTGACAAGACCGGCCCGAAAATTTCCTCGCGGGCAATGGTCATCTCATTGGTCACATCGGCGAACACAGTCGGGCGCACATAATAGCCACGGTTGAAACCATCGGGTCGTCCCATGCCACCGGCGACAAGCCGCGCGCCTTCCGCAATGCCGGTTTCAATCAGGTTTTGCACCTTATTGAACTGCACTTCGCTGATCAGCGGGCCGATATGGCTGCCCTTTTCGCGCGGATTGCCCACCTTGGTGTTCATGGCGACTTGCTGGCACAGGCTGACAACTTCCTCGTATACGCTGGCTTCAACGATCATCCGTGTCGGCGCGTTGCAGCTTTGGCCGGTGTTCTCCATCACATTGACAGTGCCGAATGTCGCTGCTGCCTTCAGGTCCGCATCGGCAAAGACGATGTTGGGTGACTTGCCGCCCAGTTCCAACGTCACTTTTTTGACGCCATCAGCGGAGCCTTTCATGACGGCGGCACCTGCGCGGGTGGAGCCGGTAAAGCTCATCATGGCAATGTCAGGATGCGCGCTCATCGCTTCGCCCACGCCCGGCCCGTCGCCATTGACGAGGTTGAACGTGCCCGCCGGAAAGCCTGCCTCATCCACCATCTCGGCAAACACAAGCGCGGACAAGGGCGCAATTTCCGATGGTTTGAGCACACAGGTGCAGCCCACCGCCAAAGCGGGCAGAACTTTGAGCGTGATCTGGTTGACCGGCCAGTTCCACGGCGTGATCAGACCGACAACGCCAATCGGTTCGCGCACAACCACTTGACCGTCGGCAAACGGCTTTTCCCATTCGAAATTATCGAGCGCGTTGAGAAAGCCCTTGGAGTGCCACGGGCCGCAACCGGCCTGATCGCCGGTGGCAAAATCAATTGGCGCGCCCATTTCGAGGCTAATCGCCTCGCCCCATTCCTTGATGCGGCGTTTCATGATGGCGTGCAGTTTTTCAAGCAGCGCACGGCGCTCTGCCACCGGCGTCGCGCGCCAGGCGGGAAATGCGCGCTTGGCCGCCGCAACGGCCTTGTCGACATCGGCTTGCGCGCCCATCGAGATCACCGCGCACGGCTCTTCGGTGGCAGGGTCAATGACCTCAAGATCATGGGCTGCAACGGGATCAACCCATGCGCCATCGATATAAAACTGGCGTTTCTCAAGCATTATTTTCTCCCAGAGGGCTGATGTCGTTTGCAGCAGCATTGGCAGAAAAAACAGGACGATGCTACTGCTTCAACACGCGTTTGGGGTGGAATTGTCCCTTGGCGATTTCACCGATGGCGATCAGATTACCCTGATAAAAGGCGCAGGCTTCCGGCTCGGCAATCGGTGCGTCGCGGCCAAGCAAGAGCGCCGGATTGCCAAGGCGGATACGGGTG
Source organism: Ahrensia sp. (assembly GCA_049682915.1). GTDB lineage: Bacteria > Pseudomonadota > Alphaproteobacteria > Rhizobiales > Rhizobiaceae > JBCDLI01. The sequence continues at coordinate 7,118 of JBAUIL010000279.1, forward strand.
GCCTGCTCATCACTCATGTCGACGCTGGGGAAGCCATCCATCGCTTCACCCGCGCCGAGCAACAGATCATCCAATGCGTCAAACCGCGCCTGCTTTGAGGCTTCATCATCACCGACAAATTTTTCAGCGATGGCTTCCAGTTCGGCAATGGTCACTGTGTCGCGCTCGTCAAACGGGTCAACGACGGTGCGGCGCAGTTTTGACACATGGCCGTTGCAGCCGAGCATGTTGCCCATGTCACGCGCCAGAGAGCGCACATAGGTGCCCTTGCCGCATTCAACTTCGAAAGTTGTTGTCTCATCGTCGTGGTCGACGATGCTAATGGCGTCTATTTCGACTTCGCGGCATTCAATCGCCACCGTCTCACCGGCGCGCGCCAGATCATAGGCGCGCTCGCCATCAACTTTCACAGCAGAGAATTGCGGCGGCATCTGGCGGATCACACCGGTAAATTTCGGCAACAGCGCTTCGACGGCCTGGCGCGATGGACGTTTTTTGGAGGTGGTCATCACCGTGCCTTCAAGGTCGTCAGTCGTGGTGCGCGCGCCCCACTGGGCGGTGAAACGGTAGACCTTGGTGCCTTCCATGACATAGGGCACGGTTTTGGTGGCCTCACCCAGAGCGATGGGCAAAACGCCGGTCGCGAGCGGATCAAGCGTGCCGGCATGGCCCACTTTTTGCGCGCCATACAACCATTTGATTTTGGAGACCACTTGGGTGGACCCCATTTCAAGCGGTTTGTCGATGACCAGCCAACCGGAGACCGGACGACCCTTCTTTTGTCTTTGGCGTGCCATGTCAGCTCTTGGTCTTTTCAGCTTTTGGTTCTTGATCTGCGCACTGGCGCATTAAAATCGGGTTTCTTGTTTCTAATCCATTGCAGGAACTGCGCAATCGCCGGTTCCTGCCTGATGATGTGAACGTTCTGACCAAAGCGTTCAAGTTCGGTGTTGGTAAAACTCACGTGAAGCATTTTGTGACAGATCGGGTGAACAGGCACCGTATCGTTGCCGCCGCGGCTTTTGGGCAACCAGTGATGCCACTGGATTTTGCTGCCCAGCGAGCGCTCACACAACCAGCAGCCCTGCGCGATGAGCGTCTGCTTTTCCGCCTGACTCGGCATCAATCCTCGTCGTCACCGGCCAAATCCTGCTGCACACGATCGGACTTGAGCAGATTGTTGATGCGTTCAAAATTATCGAAACTGTCGTCCGCGCGGAAGCGAAACTCAGGCATATATTTCATCTGCCGCAAATCCTTGGCCACCGCGCCGCGGATATATTTCGCATTGCGCGCCAAGGCCTTGATCAGCGGTTGCATATCATCCCGGCCAAAGGCTGTTACATAAACAGAGGCGATCTTGAGGTCTGGCGACATGCGCACTTCGGTGACAGACAGCACCACACCCTCCAGATCAGGGTCGGTGATATCGCCGCGTTGGATGATGCTGGTCAGCGCATGGCGGACATTTTCGCCCACCTTAAGCTGGCGTTGGGATGGTTCGTTGTTTGCCATGGCACTCTCCAAAGAAGCCTGCAGGTGTCGAACCCGCAGACTCACAATGCATTGGGACGGCGCTTGGAACTAGTCCAGCGTCCGCGCCACTTGTTCAACGCGGAAGCACTCGATGACGTCGCCTTCGCGGATGTCTTCGTAGTTTTCAAACGCCATGCCACACTCTTGGCCAACCGGCACTTCAGACACTTCGTCCTTGAAGCGCTTGAGGGTTTTGAGCTTGCCTTCGTGAATGACGACGTTGTCGCGCACAAGGCGAACGCCTGCGCCACGCTCGACCTTGCCTTCGGTCACACGGCAACCGGCGATCTTGCCGACTTTCGTGATGTTGAAGATTTCCAGCATTTCGGCGTTACCGAGGAATGTCTCGCGACGCTCCGGTGTCAACAAGCCTTCCATCGCCGCCTTCACATCATCGAGCAGGTTATAGATGATGTTGTAATAGCGGATTTCGACGCCGGATTGCTCGGCCAGATCGCGCGCTTGCTTGTTGGCACGCACGTTGAAGCCCATAATCGCGGAGCCGGTTGATTCAGCCAGCGACACATCCGTCTCGGTAATGCCACCTGCGCCCGAATGGACGATGCGTGCTTTGACTTCCTCGGTGCCGATTTTATCCAGCGCGCCGATAATCGCCTCCACTGAACCCTGCACATCGCCTTTGATGACCAACGGGAATTCCGCTGTGTCGGTCAAGGCGGCAGCAGCCATCATCTGCTCCAGTGAACCGCGCGCGCCGGACTGGGCAGCAACGGCTTTGTCGCGGGTGTTGCGCTGGCGGTATTCGGTGATCTCGCGGGCTTTGGCTTCGCTTTCAACCACGGCTACACGGTCACCGGCTTGCGGCGTGCCATTGAGGCCAAGAATTTCCACCGGCAAAGACGGCCCGGCTTGATTGAGGTTGTCACCCCGATCGTTGAGAATAGCGCGGACTTTACCCCACTCATCACCGGCGACAACAATGTCACCGATTTTCAGCGTACCGGCCTGAATCAGCACGGTCGCAACTGCACCGCGACCTTTGTCGAGCTTGGCTTCGACAACAGTGCCTTCGGCTTGCCGGTCAGGGTTGGCTTTCAGTTCAAGCAATTCAGCTTGAAGCAGGATCGATTCCAACAGGCCATCAAGATTGGTGCCTTTGAGCGCAGAGACTTCCACGTCCTGGGTTTCACCACCCATGCTTTCGACAAACACTTCGTGTTGCAGCAATTCTGTACGCACTTTCTGCGCGTCCGCTGTCGGCTTATCGATCTTGTTGATCGCCACAATCATCGGCACGCCGGCCGCTTTGATGTGGTTGATGCTCTCAATGGTCTGCGGCATCACGCTATCGTCGGCTGCGACCACCAGAATAGCGATATCAGTTGCCTGCGCGCCGCGCGCACGCATGGCGGTAAACGCGGCGTGGCCCGGTGTATCGAGGAAGGTGATCAGCTGGCCGTTTTGCTCAACCTGATAGGCACCGATGTGCTGGGTAATGCCACCGGCTTCGCCAGCGGTCACTTTCGCATTGCGGATCGAGTCCAGAAGCGAGGTTTTACCATGGTCGACGTGGCCCATAATGGTAACGACCGGCGGACGTGACTTCATGTCTTCCGCACTGTCTTGAATGTTGAACAGGCCATCCTCGACGTCCGAATCGGAGACGCGTTTGACGGTGTGGCCAAATTCTTCTGCGATCAGTTCCGCAGTGTCAGCGTCAATCAAATCGCCGGGCTTCATCATCTGGCCCTGCCTCATCATGAACTTCACCACATCCACAGCGCGCTCGGTCATACGCTGAGCGAGTTCCTGGATGGTGATGGTTTCCGGCAGTTGCACTTCGCGCGATACTTTTTCGCGCGGCTCACTCTTGCCCATCTGCGCGCGGCGGATTTTTTCCTGACGGCGCTTCATGGCCGCCATCGAGCGTGAGCGGCCTTCGCCATCGCCGGTGGCGCTTGCAAGTGTCAGCTTGCCACGGCGGCGGTCGTCGCGGTCTTTGGCAGGCTTGGGCGTGCTGTCTTCTTTGACGGGCTTGCGGGCACCGCCGGGCTTGCGGTCATCCATCGCGGCGCGTGCGGGGGCTGGCTTGCCTTCGGCGTTGGCGCGGCGCGCATCGTCCTGTTCTTTTTTCAGCTTGGCTTCGCGCTCTGCTGCGGCACGTGCTTCATCTTCTTTCGCGCGCACTTCTTCAGCGGCACGCTCTCTTTCGCGCTGTGCCTCTTCCTCGATACGGCGCTTTTCATCTTGAACCGCTTGCTTTTGCTCTTCGACTTCACGCACCTTGGATTCCTCCAAGGCGCGGCGACGGGCTTCCAACTCGCTGTTGGACAGTTTGCGGCCCGATGAGTCCACATTGGTGATCACCGGTGCAGCCCTCGGCGCCACCGGACGCTTGGGCGCAGGCGCCGGCGTTGTCATTTCCGCGCGTGGCTTGATGCTTGCCGCCACAGATTCAGCCGGTTTCTCACCGGGCTTGGTGAATTTGCGTTTGCGGGTTTCCACCACAACTGTGTTGGTGCGACCGCCGCCAACCTTTTGGCGCACACTGCCAGAACCGCCATCGCGCTTCAGCGTCAATGTGCGTGCTGGTTTTTTGTCGTCGCCGTCTCGTTCGCTCATACTTCGTCCGTTTCCTCATCGGCATATGCCGAATTAATCTCGTCGTCGGCTATCGCCCACTGTTGACCGCCACCGCCACGGTATTGGTCCAATCTCACTGTGCGCATTAGCGCTGCTTTTCCAGCACCGCCTTGCATAATTGCGGCATGTATCACATTTCCGTCGCCAAATGCCAAATCCATTTCTTGGCGTCCGAACAATTGGAATGCCGGTATGTTGGGCCCGCCCAGATGAACCGTCGCCTTGCGGGCCTGCATTATTTTACGGACACCATCCGGTGCCGCTTCATTACTGGCCAGAACCGCCAGTGCCTGGCCGTTGCGAACCGCTTTATCAACCTGCATCGCACCGCTGACCAGTTGGCCTGCTTTACGCGCCATCGCATAGGCACGCAATGCGTCACGGGCCAACAATTGGTCGGTCATTTGCGCCAAATCATCGCCTGCGCTGACTTTGGCTTTCAAACCACGCGCAAACAGCTTTTTTGCAACTGCTTGCTCAACCATGGTGCGGTCATTGGTCACCCAGCAACCGCGCCCGGGCAATTTGTGCGCCACATCGGGCACAACCACACCATCAGGCCCCGCCACAAAGCGGATCATGGCGTCGGGGTCACCCACCTCGCCGGACACAATACACGTCCGGTCATTCATATCGGTATCCCCGTGCGCCATGTCAAATGCAGCAGCCCCTGGTCAATGCAGCCGCCTTAAACCTCGCGCACCACGATGGGAGCCAATGGCTCGTCGGACATTTCTTCGTCGGCTTCTTCCGGCTCCGGCTGGGCCAAGTCTTCCTCGGTAATCCAGCCAACGGCCAGACGCGCCGCCACAACCATCTCCTCCGCTTCAGCACGGGTGGTGCCAAACGATGTCAGATAGCCATCAAAGACTTTGGTTTCGCCATCCTTGCGCTCGCGCCAACCGATCAGATCATCGGACGCGCAACCGGCGAAGTCCTCCATCGACTTGATGTCTTCCTCGCCCAGCGCCACCAACATGGCTGTGGTCAGGCCCGGAATTTGCTTGAGTGCTTCATCAACACCCAGTTCCGCACGCTTGGCATCTAGCTCCGCTTCCAGCTTGTCGAGATGCTCGCGGGCACGCGCCTGGATCTCTTCGGCGGTGTCATCGTCAAAGCCTTCAATGGATGCCACTTCGGACACATTCACATAGGCAACTTCTTCAACAGAACCAAAGCCCTCAGAGGCCAGAACCTGACCGACCATCTCATCCACATCGAGCGCGTTCATGAACAGTTCGGTACGCTCGGCAAATTCTTTCTGGCGGCGGCCTGATTCTTCTTCCTCGGTCAGAATGTCGATATCCCAACCGGTCAGCTGTGAGGCGAGGCGCACATTCTGGCCGCGGCGGCCAATCGCCAGCGACAATTGCTCGTCGGGCACAACCACTTCAATGCGCTCAGCGTCTTCGTCCAGCACTACCTTGGCCACTTGCGCGGGCTGCAATGCGTTGACGATGAAGGAGGCTGCATCGGGCTGCCATGGAATGATATCGATCTTTTCGCCCTGCAATTCGCCAACAACGGCTTGAACGCGGGAGCCGCGCATACCAACGCACGCGCCGACGGGGTCGACCGACGAGTCATTGGAAATAACCGCGATTTTCGCACGCGAGCCAGGGTCACGGGCGACCGATTTGATTTCGATGACGCCATCGTAAATTTCAGGCACTTCCATCTGGAACAGTTTGGCCATGAATGTCGGGTGGGTGCGTGACAGGAAGATTTGCGGTCCGCGCTGCTCGCGCCGCACATCGTGGATCAGCGCCCGCACGCGGTCGCCATAGCGATAGGATTCGCGCGGGATCAATTCATCGCGGCGGATGATGCCTTCACCACGACCCAGATCGACAATCACATTGCCATATTCAACACGCTTGACGGTGCCGTTGATGACTTCGCCCACGCGGTCTTTGAACTCGTCAAACTGGTTGTCGCGCTCGGCTTCGCGTACTTTTTGCACGATGACCTGTTTGGCGCTTTGGGCGGCAATGCGGCCAAAATCCAACGGCGGCAGCGGCTCGGCGATATACTCGCCCAGTTGCACTTCAGGGTCTTTGGCGCGCGCGACTTCCAGATACATCTGGTTGGCGGGATTTTCGACCTCGGTGACGACTTCCATCAGGCGCTGCAGCTTGATTTCACCGGTTTTGGTGTTGATGTCGGCGCGCACATTGGTCTCCTGACCATAGCGCGACTTGGCGGCCTTCTGGATGGCGTCAGCCATGGCACCGATGACGATGTCTTTGTCGATCAGCTTTTCACGCGCAACCGCATCTGCGATTTGCAGCAATTCCAGTTTGTTTGCACTGACTGCCATGTGGATCTCCTACAGGTCCTGAATATCGGGCGTCTAAAGTCCGGTTTGTTTAGTTGTCTTTTGACGGCGCATCGGCGCCGGTGTCGTCTTCGCTATCAAAGCCTTCAGCTTCTTCTACAGATACGTGCTGCTTGGCGGCTTTAAGCGATGCTTGAATCAATTCGTCGGTCAGAATCAGCCGCGCATCGACAATGCTGTCATAGGGCAGTTCCGCGATGGTGGCTTCGTTGATGGCGGGCACATCGCGCTCCAATGTGAACGTGTCCTGTCCGGTTTCGATGATGGTGCCGCGAAAACGCTTGCGCCCGTCGATCATCCGGCTGGTTTCAACCTTGGCGATGTGGCCGCGCCATTTGGCAAAGTCGGTTTTGCGCACCAGTGGCCGGTCGATGCCCGCAGACGAGACTTCGAGATGGTAAGCGCGCTCGATCACGTCTTCAACGTCCAGTAGAGGCGACAGGGTGCGGCTGACAAATTCGCAATCTTCAACCGCCATCGTGCCGTCCAAACGTTCGGCCATGATTTGCAACGTCAGGCCGTTCATGCCGCTCATACGCACGCGCACCAGCCGGTAGCCCGACCCGTTGAGTACCGGCTCGATGATCGCGGCAATGCGCGCATCCAGACCGGTTTCAACAACCAGACGTGGCTCATCTTGTGTAATCGGTGCCAGCTGCGCGCTGCTCATGGACCCCTCATTCATTTCAGGCAATAAAAAAGAGCGGGTCCGGTGGGGCCCACTCTCTTACGAGAACTAGATTGTGTGAGTGATATACGATGATTGGCTTGCCGATGCAAGGGGCGCTCTACACGCAGATGTGATCAACGCGTCGACACAGCATTAATATGCCACGGTTATGCAAAGCCTAACACAGGAGGCTGATATGACCGGGCGCGATATTTTCAAATTTGTTAAACCCGTTTTGGCGGCGATCAATGCACTATTTGCGGTACTACCGCGCTTTGTGTTCACATTGACTTGGCCAGTATTGGAACTCATGCCCTGGAAGCTCGGCATTGCATTGCGCTATTTATGGGCCAAACGGTTGGCCAAGAGCTGTGGTGAAAATGTTGTCTTTGAAACCGGTGTCCGGGTGACATTTTGGGAAGAAATCGAGCTTGGCTCCAATGTTGCGATCTATGAGACCTGCTACCTCGACGCAAAGGGGGGCATCAAGATCGGGGACAATGTGTCGATTGCCCATCAAAGCTCGTTGATCAGCTTCGATTTTGACATCACCGATCCTGACGTGCCCATGAAATTTGCACCTATGAAAAAGCAACCCATCGAAATAGGCAATGATTGCATGATTTTTTCCGGTGTGCGGGTGTTTGCCGGCGCCAAGCTCGCGCCACGCACAATTGTGGCAGCCAATGCAGTCGTGCGCGGCGGCGACTATAAATCAGGTGTTTATGCCGGCATGCCGGCGGTTTGGAAAAAGGCCATCTGACAGCGCCGGTCTCGCAGCAGACGCCAATGATAACAAAGTTGTGATCTGCCCTCACCTTCGGTGTTGTCGCTCCTACCTCACAATTGCCATCTAGTGCTTCACTATGGGGCAAGTATGCAAACAGGAGCCGTCCCCATGAGCCTCTATTCGCGTCGCACCATTCTTGCCGCCAGCACCTTGGTGGTCTCTTCGGGCGTCTCCGGTTTACTGGTGCCTGCCTGCGCGCAAGGCATTGCCCCCACGCCGTCCATGCGTGGCGGCTCCAACAATTACCGGCCCGGCGCAGCCATTGTGGACCGCATCGGCGGCGGCGGCTTTATGATGACCGGCACTGTCCGGCGCGCCGGAGACGGCATGCCGCTTGCCAATCAACGCATCCAGATTTGGGCGCACACCACCGAAGGCCATGAGCGCGACCCGCACAGCCACGGCGCGACATTAACCGACGCCAACGGTAATTTTCAAATGGATATGCCGCAAATCGTGCCCGCCTTCGGCCAAGCGCATGGCCACCTCGCCTATGATAGCGGCGAATTTGAAACCGTGTTTCTGCGGCCTGTGATGGCCGATGCCAGCGCCAAGACGCTGCATGCGGACTTTATTCTGAAACCTGTTTGAACTGCCCGATCCAAACCATGTCACGCCTGCGGTTTTTTGCGATTTGGTTCACCCTTGCAGGCATTGTGCTGGTCGCGGTATCGGCGGCGGCTGCTAGTCCGCTGCTTGCCTATCGCGAGCCGGTTTACATTGCAGCTGGGCTTGCAGGCGTGGTGGCGCTGGCGGCCATGCTGTTTCAACCACTGTTGGCCGGTGACGAACTGCCGGGCCTTTCCCCTTTGCGCGGCAGACGACTACACAGGCTGATCGGCGCAAGCCTCGTCAGCTTGGTCACACTTCATGTGGCTGCTTTATGGATCACCAGCCCGCCGGATGTTGTCGATGCGTTGCTGTTTCGCTCACCCACCTGGTTTTCAGTGTGGGGTGTTGTTGCCATGTGGGCAGTTTTCGCCACTGGATTGCTCTACACCCGGCGCACCAAGATGCGGCCACGCACATGGCGGCGCTTCCACACCGCTCTCGCCATCATCATCGTTGCCGCCACAATTTCCCATGCGATGTTGATTGACGGCACCATGGAGGCAGTGTCAAAAATCGTCCTGTGCACGTTTGTTGGCTTGGCGACACTTCGGCTCGTCATCAAACGGCGTCTCTGGGCGGCTAAGCGCTGAAGGCCTAGAACGTCAGTTGAAGGCCTGCAGCTACCTGGTTTGAAGTCGCATCGCGCGACGTTTGGATCACGTTGATCAGCGGTGCAAAGCCATTATTGCGCGAATATTCAACGGCTGCGGTCAGGCGCGGCGACAACCAGACTTCCGCGCCCAGCGTGAGCGAATCCAACCTGTCAAACACCGGCGCACCGGGACCACCCATGGAGAATGGGCCGATTTTCGACGTTGAATAGGCGGCAGAAAAATGGCTTTTGCGCCCTGCTAGTTCCGTTTTGTAGCGGCCCTGCAATGTCAGCGCTGAAATGCGCTGGCCGGTGGCAGGCCAGGGATCAACCGTTTGGGTGTATTCCGCCTGCAGGTCGACATGGGTGGAGTTCAGTTCCGCCCATACATCCCATGCGCCATTGCGGCCGCGGCATACGGGAACGCCTTGCTGGCCCGGCCGCACAGGGCAGGCAAGCTCCGGTCCGGGATGGTGCGGCAGCGTGTGGTTGTAGATGGTGCCATGCAGATAGCTGGCACCGACATTGAGCGCATAACCCGGCCTGACGTCGAAGGTCGCATCACCAGACAAGGCGAAATTGTCGATGCCCTGGGTGCCGCCGGTATCCGCGGTGCGGGTATGGCGGCCGGCGGAAATCGCTGTGGCTGACACATTCAACTTATCGCCCACATAGCCTAGCTCAAAAACAGGGCCATCACTTTCGGCATGGAAAAAGTGATTGCTGACTGTGTGGGTGAACGGCGCGTATTGGTCAAACTTGCCAAAATTGATCGTCTTGCGACCCGCCGTGAAATAGACCGGCATCACATCGAGATTGCCGATGGTCGCATAGGCTTTGCGCAGTTGAACCGGCTTTTGCTCCGAAAACCGGTTGGCGTGATATTCCAATTGCGCATAGCCAAAGAGCCAATCGGTGGGCGCGTA
>JBAUIL010000280.1:0-1647 GCA_049682915.1 Ahrensia sp.
CAGAAGCCGAAAAATTGATCCGTGTCATATTTTCCCCGCACACAATCATATATCTGTCGGTGCCATAATGGTTACTCTTTTAACCATCGGCCATGTTGCCGCGGCAATCAAACAAACGCTAAAGCTAGTGTTAACGACAAAATACCGCCGACAAAATGGCGTGGAGGGGAAATAGTGGCTGAGAATAAAAAAACAAAGTCCGCGACAGACGGCACCGACAATACTCAGGCCGCGCCGAGCACCAATCCAATCGAGCCCTATATTATCAAGGATCCTGAGGCTTTTGGCATGAATGTCGCGCGCATGGTTGAAGCGGCAGGCCATGCCGCATCCGCCTATATGATGCCACGCGAAACCGGACAGAAAACAGACGCCCTCGCCGAACCGATTGCCGAAATGACCAAGACGCTGTCGAAAGTGTCGGAATACTGGCTGTCAGACCCGCAGCGCGCACTGGACGCGCAAACGCGCTTGTTTTCTGGATATATGAACATTTGGGCCAACTCCGTCAAACGCTTGGGAGACCAAAGCATCGAGGAAGCCGTGCCGACGCCGCGCGGCGACAAGCGCTTTCAAGATGAAGATTGGAGCCAGAACGCGTTTTTCAGCTTCATCAAGCAGGCCTATCTGGTGACCGCAGATTGGGCCACGGATCTGGTGGACAATACCGAAGGCCTGGACCCGCACACAAAGCACAAGGCGCAGTTTTATGCGCGGCAGATGACGACCGCCCTTTCGCCCTCCAACTTCATGATTTCAAATCCCGAAGTCTTTAAGGAAACTATCGCCAGCAATGGCGCAAACCTCGTCCACGGCATGGAGCTATTGGCCGAGGATATCACCGCCGGCAAGGGCGACTTGAAGGTGCGCCAAGCGGACTATTCGCAGTTTCAAGTGGGCGAAAACATCGCCGTCACCCCCGGCAAGGTCGTTGCACGCAATGAACTGATCGAACTGATCCAGTACGCGCCAGCGACCGACAAAGTGCTCAAGCGCCCGCTGCTGATCTGCCCGCCTTGGATCAACAAGTTTTATATTCTGGATTTGAACCCGCAAAAGTCCTTCATCAAATGGGCCACCGAACAAGGCCACACGGTGTTTGTAGTGTCATGGGTCAACCCGACAAAAGAACACGCCACGCTCGACTGGTATGACTACGCCAAGCTCGGCGTTGAATTTGCACTCGACCGGATTGAGGACGCAACCGGCGAAAAAGAAGTCAATGCCATCGGTTATTGTGTCGGCGGCACCTTGCTTTGCGCCGCCATGGCGCTGATGGTGCAAAACGGCGACCAGCGCATTCAGTCGGCAACGCTGTTTACAACGCAGGTCGATTTCACCCATGCGGGCGATCTCAAGGTCTTCGTCGATGAAGACCAACTCGCGCAGCTGGAAACCGAGATTGCCAGAGTGGGTTATCTGGATGGTTCGAAGATGGCGAGCGCGTTCAACATGCTGCGCTCCGGCGATCTGATTTGGCCCTATGTGGTCAACAATTACATGCGCGGCAAAGACCCGACCCCGTTCGACCTTCTGTATTGGAACGCTGATTCAACCCGCATGGCCGGCGCAAACCACGTCTTCTATCTGCGCAATTGCTACCATGAGAACAATTTCGCCAAGGGCAAAATGCGGTTGGGTGACACC
>JBAUIL010000281.1:0-13833 GCA_049682915.1 Ahrensia sp.
TGCACAAACCACATGGTGGCCGCTTGCAAGTCGTTCAGACCTTTTTTCAAGCCCTTGGTGAACGGTGCCATCGCCTCATTGTTGCGGTTGTCTTCGCAGAACTCGCCAACTTCCTTGAAGAACGCCTGAATGGCGCGGCCACCTTTGGCGGGCAATTTGCGGCCCACCAGATCGAGCGCCTGAATGCCGTTGGCACCCTCATAGATCATCGCAATGCGCGCATCGCGCACATACTGGCTCATGCCCCACTCTTCGACATAGCCATGGCCGCCATACATTTGCTGCGCCATGACCGCGTGGTCAAAGCCCTTGTCTGTCAGCACGCCTTTGATGACCGGTGTCAGCAGGCCCATCATTTCTTCTGACAGTTCCGCCTCTTGCGCATCTGCGCCGCGGTGCGCCACGTCAGACTTTAGCGCGGCCCACAGGATGAACGCCCGACCCGCCTCATTGAACGCACGGATGGTCATCAGATTACGGCGCACATCGGGGTGCACGATGATCGGGTCGGCTTTTTTGTCCTCATGTTTCGTGCCGGACAGTGAGCGGCCTTGGATACGGTCTTTGGCGTAGATCACCGCATTCTGATAGGCGACTTCTGAAATCGACAGGCCCTGCAAACCGACGCCGAGGCGCGCTTCGTTCATCATGATGAACATGGCTTTGAGGCCTTTGTGCTCTTCGCCAACCAGCGTGCCGACCGCGTCATCATAGTTCATCACGCAGGTTGCATTGCCGTGGATGCCCATCTTGTGCTCGATGGAACCGCAGGACACGCCATTTTTCTCGCCCAGCGAGCCATCTTCATTGACCTTGTACTTCGGCACGATGAACAGCGAGATGCCTTTGACGCCTTCCGGCGCACCCTCAATGCGTGCCAGCACCAAATGAATGATGTTGTCGCTCATGTCGTGTTCGCCAGCCGAGATGAAAATCTTCTGGCCGGAAATTTTGTACGTACCATCGCCCTGCGGTACAGCCTTGGAGCGCAGCAGACCCAGATCGGTGCCGCAATGCGGCTCGGTCAGGTTCATGGTGCCGGTCCAGATGCCTTCGACCATCTTCGGCAGATAGGTTTCTTTCTGCTCCTGGCTGCCATGCACTTCGATGGCCGCCATCGCGCCTTGGGTCAGGCCGGGATACATCGCGAACGCCATGTTGGCGGATGAAAAATACTCGCCCACAGCGGTGTGCAAGGTGTAGGGCAAGTTCTGGCCACCGAACTCCTCAGGGAAGCCGAGCCCCATCCAGCCGCCTTCTTTATATTGCTCATAGGCTTGTTTGAAACCCTTCGGCGTTGTCACTGTGCCGTCGTCGTGGCGGGTGCAGCCTTCCTGGTCGCCAATTTGGTTCAGCGGAAAGAACACTTCTTCGGCAACGCGGCCCGCTTCGCGCAAAACAGCCTCGACAATATCGGGCGTCGCGTCGGCAAAGCCGGGCAGGTTGTTGTATTTCTCATATTTGAGAACGTCGTTCAGGATGAAAAGTGTGTCATCGACAGGGGCGTGATATGTGGGCATCTATTCCTCCAAAAAACATCCAAACAGGCTGCAAATGCCGTTTACAACCAAGGTTGAAGAGTGACTAGCAAATTTTGACGTTTGCGTAAACGTCAAAATTTTGTGATTTTGATCACGTCAAACAAAAAACCCGGCTTTGCGCCGGGTTCACATTGGATGCGGATAAGAGAGACAGGGAAGGAAGTGGGCAGGCCTATTCGTTAATGTCCGCCAGCATGTTGCGCACGGTTTGCAATGTCCGGGCCAACTCATCCATCGATGCTTTAATTTTCGCTTCTTCCTCTTTCAAATTTTCCATCTGAGCAAGGCCCTTTTCCAGCACGAAATTCAATTGCGTGCGGTTGTTCTCGACAGGGTCATACAGCTCTAGAAAGCGCTTGATATCGACCAGCGAGAAACCGAGCCGTTTGGCGATCATAATCAATTGCAGCCGACCACGGTCCGCGCGGGTGTAAAGCCGCGTTGTGCCGACACGCTTGGGCGCGAGCAGATCCTTGTCTTCGTAAAACCGCAATGTGCGCAGCGAAACGTCGAACTCTGAAGCAAGTTCGCCAATCCGGTACAGCTGTTCGGTGTTTGAGGATTTCGTCATGGTATCAATAGTCATCTTTGCTTTCTAATAACACGCCGTAAAGTGAATTCGCCAGACATAGCTTGCCTGCAGACGATGTTCCAGTCTGGTGTGGTGGGGCGCAGGGTCACAAAATATGACCAGCCCAAAGCTTACGTGAATTAAAATTGCGTCAATAAAATGATGCGTGCGGTCGATCAGCAGCAATATTTGTCGTGCAATGTGCGATTTCACGCGAAAGCCGCCAATCATTTCACGGCGGTTAACCGGTTGTTTACCACGTTCGTTAAAAGGTTAACGCCAGCGGATTGTATCATGTTTTGATTTGCACCGTACTGACGACGCGCCAGGGTTTCGGCGCTCTCTCAATGAGTAGTTTAAAGTTTTTGGATGCGACCGATGCGCGAGCGGCACACGATGAATCGATACAATGGACTTTCACAGGACCGCAATTCCGTGGCGCTGGATGAATTGAGCGATGCTTTGGGCGCGCTTGAAAGCCAACTGGGTCTTGGTGGTCGCCGTCAGTCGTACGGCGTGCCTGCCGATGACATGGATATGGTCGATGAAATCCGCGCGCGCCAACAACAGCTATCCGCGCCGCGCCGCCAACACCCTAACGCCGGGGCACAACCGCCGCGCCGGGCGCACACCGATGATTTGCGCCGCGAGTTGCATGCCATGCGCGAAGAATTGGCGCGCGAGCGCAACGCGCCGTCGGCTGCGTCATTTCAACAAGCCGCCCCGCGCCCATCGCAACCAAATGGTGAGATGGCAGCGCTGAAGGCTGATATTGAAAGCCTCAAAAATGATGTGATGAAACTTGCCCGCGAAGACAGCATCCGCGATCTGACAGACCGCTGGAGCGTGTTGGAACAGGAGTTTGGTCAACTACCAGCAAAGCTAGGCAGCCGCGACGACATTCTGGCGGTCGCGGACCGGATCAGCGTGCTGCAAGACGCAGTTTCCACGCTGCCGCAATCAAGCAAGATTGATGCCATCGACCACCAGTTGCACACGCTGGCTTCCGCAATTGAGCAATTGGCCTATCAATCGCAAACCAACACAAATGCTTTCACACCCGCACATCTGGACGCGCTTGACAGCCGCTTGGAAGAGGTAAGCCAAGCAATTGCGGCCATGGCACGCAACAATGGACAAGAGGATGCTTTCAACCGCCTGGAAGCCCGCATCGCGGCGCTGGGCGATCAGGTCCAGTCCAGCCAGGCGCACGCCAACCATGCTGCGCCGCAGTTTGATACCAGCCACTTGGAAGCTCATATCAACGCTTTGGCAACCCGTCTCGACGCCGTGCATGATGCCGCGAGCAATGCCTATAGTGGTAAAGCATTTGACGACGTCAATCGGCGTTTGGCCGCTCTGGCGGATGCGGTCAGCCAAGTTGCGGCGCGTGCGTCGGGCACGTCGGCCGGTGTCGATCCGGCCATTGAAACAATGGCAGCAAGGCTCGACGAAATCGCCGCTAAAATTGCCGGTCAGGAAATGGCCGCCAGCCAGACAGCGGACACAATCACCTCCGCACTCGACCAGCGAATGCAGGAACTGGCGGATTATTTGGACAAGCGTCAGCCTGCCCAGGGTGGTGAGCCGATTAACACTGATCGCCTTGAAAGCCGCATGAACGATATCGCCGCCATGTTGGCTGAGCATCGTTCCGAGCCTGCGCCTGACAGCTTTTTTAACGCATTGGACGAGCGCATGCAGGCGCTGTCGTATCAGATGGAGCAACGCCAGCCCGCTGCAGCCGATAGTGGCCATGTCGCGCGGATTGAAGAGCGTATCAATGAACTGGCAGGTCTTATCAGCAACGTTCGCGCCCACGATGATG
This sequence comes from Ahrensia sp., assembly GCA_049682915.1. Taxonomy (GTDB): domain Bacteria; phylum Pseudomonadota; class Alphaproteobacteria; order Rhizobiales; family Rhizobiaceae; genus JBCDLI01. The sequence continues at coordinate 3,941 of JBAUIL010000281.1, forward strand.
CGGCGCCTTCAACGGACGCATTTGTCAATGCGCTGGACGAGCGCATGCAGGCGCTGGTTGATCATCTCGATCAGCGCCAGCCAGTGGCTTCGGGCACCGTTGATGTCAGCCGTATTGAGTCACGTCTGGCTGACTTGGCTTCAATGCTTGACCGAACGGAACAAAGCACCGGCACTGCCGTAGACTTGAGCGGTCTCGAGCAGCAGATCACGTCGCTGTCGCAGCAACTATCATCGGTCGCGCATCCGACAGGCAATGACATGTTGATCGATCGCCTGTCATCGCTGGAAGAAAGACTGGCACGCGGCGAAGATGATATTATGGCGGCGGCAAGCCAAGCGGCGCAGGTTGCGCTCAGCCAAATGGCACCGGGCCAAGACCGCGATATGATGCAGGCATTGGCCGAGCGCTTGAGCGAATTGGATGCTCTGGCGCGCGACTCCAATGATCGCAACAGTCAGACATTTGAGGCCATTCATGACACGCTTCTGAAGGTCGTTGACCATCTGGCTGGTCTTGAAAGCGCCATGGAAGCAGCACCGCAAGCATCCATGGCGGCTGAACAATTCCGCGCGCCCGCGCCAGCACAGGCCGAAGCTCAAAAAGTCGAAGTTGCAGATGCCCCGCCAATGGCGTTCGAGCCGGTTCAGCCTGCTAACACAGTGATGCCACCCCTCGTGCAGGCACCAAAACAAGCACAAGCACAGGCACGGCCCGCTGCGCGCTCGCCGCGCCAAGCAGCCGAGTTGGCTGCCATGGCTGCGCTGAACAATGATGAAACCATGACCGCAATACCCGATCCGGTCCCTTCTGCTGCTGCGCCGAAGAAGTCAGTCATGGATAATGTCCGCTCCCGCCTTGGTGGTGAGGTAAGCGACGGTGCGCTTTCATCTGCTGATGTGGATGACACGATGCTGGAGCCCGGCTCGGGAACGCCTGACCTGGCCTCCATTTTGCAACGAGTACGCGATGAGAATAACCAGCCACGCGCTGCTGCTCCATCGGTTGATATGGATTCGAGCAAGTCCGATTTCATCGCTGCCGCACGCCGGGCCGCCAAGGCTGCAGCCGCAGATATGACGATTGCCGAAAACAATCAGAATGCCGGTGAAAAAGCGGGCCGTTTTGATGGTCTGAAAGAAGTATTCGCCAACCGCCGTAAACCCATCTTGATGGGCGCAGGTGCCATTTTGCTGGCCATTCTTGCCATTCCGGCTATTTCGAGCCTGTTTGGCGGCGGCGGCGATGATGCCGAACTCGCTTTCAATGAACCAACGCCGATCATTGAGCAGCAAGCCGAGCCTGTTGAGGGTGGCATTGATGGGCTTGGCCAGTTTGCCGCAGATGCAAACGCCATTGACCAAAACGAAGCCAGCCAGCTTGACGTCACACCACGAGCCGTAGATTTGAGCGTGGATGAGAGCCAATTCAATGACGGTGTAGAATTCAATGAAGACGGGTCAATCGACCTGACAACGGTCGCCCCGGAAGTGCCAACAGTCGAGGTCGCGGCCACAGCGATTCCGGAAGGTGTCGGATCAGTCTTGTTGCAGGAAGCGGTATCCGGTGGCGATCCAATGGCGATCTTCATCGTGGGCGAAGCCTTGGCGGCGCGTGCCAATGGTGACCAAACCGTCAACGCACAAGCCGCTGACTGGTATTTGAAGTCTGCACAGTTGGGTTATGCCCCCGCGCAATACCGCATCGGCAGCTTCTATGAAAAAGGGACAGCCGGCACACGCGATATTGATGAGGCCATGCTGTATTATCAATTGGCTGCAGACCAAGGCAATGCCAGCGCGATGCACAATCTTGGTTCCCTGATGGCCAGCGGTCAAGCAGGCCAGCCGGACATGCAAAGCGCGACGCAATGGTTTCAGCGGGCGGCAGAATTGGGCGTTCGTGACAGCCAGTTCAACCTCGGCATTTTGCGTGGTCTGGGCCAAGGCGTGGAGCGTGATCTGAAGGAATCGTATAAATGGTTTGCCCTTGCTGCACAAAACGGTGATGCAATTGCCGGCGAGCGCTTGAAGGAAGTCGAAGCGCAAATGACGCCAGAGGAACTCGATCTCGCAAAGGGTGCTGTTGAGCTATGGCAGCAAAAACCGTTGAACCAGTCTGCGAATTCAGTTGATGTTCCCGATTCCTGGCGGCTTGGCAGCGAGCGGACAGCGTCCGCACCGGTCGATGCGCCACCGCCACAAGACATGAAGAAAGCCATCAGCAACATTCAGGCGATACTGAACAATGCCGGTTATGACGCGGGGCCTGTCGATGGCATGATGGGCAACAAAACCCGCCAAGCCATCATTCAGTTCCAAACAGACAACGGCATGGCTGGCACCGGCAATATCGACAAAGCACTGGTTGAAAGGCTGCTGGAGTTCAACAAGACAGCGTCCAACCAGAGTTAGACCCCGATCCCGACAATCAAACTCAAAGCGCGTGATCTATCGGTTGCGCGCTTTTTTATGTCGCTGGAAAGCAAAGTGGATATTCGACTTTTGTGATGTGGTCTTATCTGGCGATGCGAAGGGATTTGACACCCGCCCGTCTGCCGCGCATTAGAGTTTCAAAACCCATGCCATGATTGGAGCGCCACTTGGCAATTTATTTGCCCATTGCTGAACTCTCGGCGAACTTGTTCGTCTTGTTGGGCATGGGTGCTGCCGTGGGTTTTCTGTCGGGTATGTTTGGTGTTGGTGGCGGTTTTCTGATTACGCCGCTCTTGATCTTTTACAACATCCCGCCAGCGGTTGCGGTTGCAACTGGTGCTAATCAGGTCGTCGCTTCATCGGTCTCCGGTGTTTTGTCCCATTTCAAGCGGGGTGGCGTCGACATCAAGCTCGGTCTGGTGCTGTTGATCGGCGGCATTTTCGGCTCAATGCTGGGCATCTACATCTATTCGACCTTGCTGGCGCTCGGCCAACTCGATCTCATCGTCTCCATACTCTATGTCGTGTTCCTTGGCACGGTTGGTGGCCTGATGATGATCGAAAGCGTGCGCTCCATGCGCCGCGCCAAAAAAGGTCAGGTCGTTTCGCTCAAGAAACCCGGCCAGCACACTTGGATGCACAAGCTGCCGTTCAAGATCCGCTTCAAGGCGTCCAAACTCTACATCTCGGTGATCCCGGTTTTGCTGCTGGGCGCGATGATCGGCGTGTTGGCCTCGGTCATGGGTGTGGGCGGTGGCTTCATCATGGTGCCGGCGATGATCTATCTGTTGAAAGTGCCAACCAGCGTAGTCATCGGTACGTCGCTTTTCCAGATCATCTTTGTTGCGGGTTTCACAACGGTTCTGCAGGCGGCAACAAACCAGACCGTGGATGCGGTTTTGGCCCTGATGTTGATGATCGGCGGCGTTGTCGGCGCGCAATATGGCGCCAAGGCCGGTCAAAAATTGCGCGGTGAACAATTGCGCGCATTGCTGGCTGCGCTGGTTATCCTGGTCGCCCTGCGCCTTGCCTACACGTTGTTTGTCGTGCCCAGCAATCTGTACACACTGACGCCGGTGCTGCCATGATGCGCCTGTTGCAAACATTGGTGGTGCTAGCACTGGCCGTGTGTGCTCCGGCGGCACAGGCGCAAAACGCTGATGGTGGAGCGCCGGAAAAAATCGAGATCGGCCTGTCGACGGAAATGATCTCGATCACCTCGAACTTTTCAGGCGAGGACCTGATCGTGTTTGGCGCGGTCGACAATATTGACCCGCTGGTATTGCGCCAGGGACGCTATGACATTTTTCTGGCGCTCAAAGGCCCGCGCTTGGACGTCATCTCCCGGCGCAAGGGGCGCGTTTTCGGCATTTGGATGAATGTCGACGAGGAAGGCTTTGCCAGCGTGCCGCAATCCTACCTTGTCGCCTCTACACGGCTGCCGCGTGACATCTCTTCGGGCGAAACGCTGGAGCGGCTTGGCCTTGATACACGTGCCTTGCGCATGCGCGCGATTGGTGGCGAGGAAAACTTGGCGGCCGACAGCCCGTTCGCTGATGCCCTGCGTGACATCAAACACAATACCGGCCTGTATCAGATATTCCCGGGCAATGTGCGTTTCATCTCGCAGTCCCTGTTTCGTGCCGAGTTGCCCCTGCCTGCCAATGTGCCGTTGGGCAATCACCGCGTCAGTGCCTATCTTTTCAAGAATGGCGGACTGGTGGCGCAAACCCAGTCGCAATTGCAAATCCGAAAGGCGGGGCTTGAATTTGCCATCTTCAATCTGGCTCAAACCCAACCGCTTCTTTATGGCTTGCTTGCAGTGCTGTTGGCCTTATTTGTCGGTTGGCTTGGACGGGTTCTGTTCAAAAAAGACTAGGGAGACAGGCTGTGGATACGGGTCGCAAAATGGGATGGTTTTTGGCCCTGTTCGGCTTCGTGCCCTTTGCTGTGGGCACGGTAGTTGAATTGCTGCCCTTGCAATCGGATTTTCTCCTTTACAAAGCAATTGCCGCAAAAATGCTGTCGGCCTATGGCGCGGTGATCCTGTCATTTTTGGGTGGTATCCGCTGGGGCATCGCACTCGCTGACAATCCTGCTTCACCGGTCTCGCGCACGCTGGTCTGGTCGGTTGTGCCCTCATTGTGGGGGTGGGCCGCGGTCTTTCCGGGCGCGCCGCTCAACTATGTGCTGCTCGCCATCGGTTTTGCGGCCATGGGTTTTTGGGATCGTAAGCTGATCGAAAAGCCCAACATTCCGCTTTGGTTTGTCCAATTGCGCACAGTGCTCAGCGTGCTCGTCACCACGGCCATGCTGGTCTGCGCGCTCGCTGCCGTTTGGCCGTTGATCATGATCAGCCTGTCACAAGGCTAGGGTCTTTGCCGCTATCGGGTAAATCCGGTCGGTGCCAAGCATATAGGCGCACAAGCGTTGTGGGTCGAACAGCCCGGCATAGGCTTTGTCGCGCACATTCAGCCCGCCGGTGTAAGCACCAAAGGATGGCAAAATCATCCGCGTCTGATCGGTGGCAAAACAGGGCCGACGCACGCTTTTGCCGCGCACGTGAATTTTCGCGCATGGATGATAATGGCCCGACATTTCCGGCCCGTTCTCACCTCGCTTGGCGATGTGGCGCAGGTTTATGTCTTCGATCATCAGTTCTTCAACTGTCTCACCGGGCACATTGGCGGGTGGCGAGGGGTCGTGATTGCCGGTCACCCACACCATGGTGCGCCCGGCTGCCAGCGCTTCGATGGCCGCTACCGCATCAACCGACAGCCGTGCCGACGCGTCATCATCATGAAAGCTGTCACCCAATGACACAAGCGTGCGTGGCTGGTATTTCGCGACCAGCAACGCCAGACGTTTCAATGTCTCACCGGTATCGTAAGGCGGCAAATATTGCCGCCGCCGCGCAAAGGACGAGCCTTTCTCAAGGTGCAGATCAGAGACCACCAGTGTCGACGTCTCGTCCATAAACAGCACACCTGCCGGATCCAGCGTGACGAGCGTCTTGCCGATGGCGCACCGCGTTGGCGCAAGCGGCGCAGGTTTTCGCAGGCTGATCGTCATAATTCGCCCATTGCTTCGGCAACGATATCGTCTGCATCCATCGAGACTTCATCCATCAAATCATCGCCCGTGCGGCCGCTCATCACCGGCTCCTTGCCGATTTCCAGCATCACAGGTACCGCCAAAGGCGAAATGCGTTCCAGTGATTTATGCGTGATTCGGCCCTTCACCCGCGCCAGCATATCACCCAAGCGTTCGACATCCAGCAAGCCAGCGCGGGCGTCCGCCCGCGTTGCCTGCATTAAAATATGGTCCGGCTCATGGCTGCGCAGCACGTCATAAATCAGGTCAGCGGAAACGGTGACCTGCCTACCGGATTTTTCCTTGCCCGGATGGCGCTTGTCGATCAGCCCGGCAATCAGCGCGCAATGGCGGAAGGTGCGTTTGAAGATGAAGCTCTCATCCAGCCACGCCTCCAGATCATCACCCAGCATGTCCTCATCAAACAGATAATCGAGGCTCATCATGTCGAGATTGATCATCGCGCTCATGTCTTTGAGCCCCCAGATCGCAATCGCATAGTCTGATGCCACAAAACCCAAGGGCCGCGCACCGGCGCGCTCCATGCGCCGTGTGAGCAACATGCACAGTGTCTGATGGGCAAGGCGTCCTTCAAACGGATAGGCCACCATGTAGTGGCGCTTGCCGCGTGGAAAAGTCTCGACCAGCATCTCGTCCGGCTTTGGAATAACCGACTTGATTTTTTGCATCGCCAGCCAGTCGCGCACCTGGTCGGGAAAGCGATGCCACGTGTCGGGGTCCGACAGCAGCTTGCGCACTTCGCCCGACAGAAATGTCGTCGTCGGAAATTTGCCACCGGCGTAGTAGGGCACCTTGGCTTCCGCGCCCGGAGCGCTGGAGACGTAGCACTCATTTTCGCGGATGCCTTCAAAACGCAGCACCTTGCCCGCAAACAAAAACGTGTCGCCTGCTGTCAGCGTTTCCAGAAACAGCTCTTCGATCTTGCCGAGGCTCATGCCGCCGCGCACATTGCCGCCCTTGCCGCGCTGGCGTGTCAGCCTGATGTTGAGCATCGGTGCTTCGATGATGGTGCCGGAATTGAGCCGGTATTGTTGCGCGACCGACGGATGCACCACGCGCCAGCTGCCATCCGCCGTCTGGCGGATGCGGGCGAACCGCTCATAGCTTTTCAGCGCATAGCCGCCATTGGCGACGAACGCCACGCAGCGCTCAAACGTCGCTCTTGGCAACTGCGCATAGGGCAGGGCGCTGGTGACCTCTGCATAGAGATCGTCGATCAAAAACGGTGCCGCGCAGGCCATGCCCAAAATATGTTGGCACAAGACATCCAGTGCGCCGTCCGCCAGTGGGGGCGTGTCCTGAAAACCAAGATAGTTGGCGTCCAGCGCCGCCTGGCATTCCATCACTTCAAACCGGTTGGACGGCACGAGAATGGCTTTGGACGGTTCGTCCATACGGTGGTTGGCGCGGCCCACCCGCTGCGCCAAGCGGCTGGCCCCTTTGGGCGAGCCGACATGCACCACAAGGTCCACATCGCCCCAGTCAATGCCGAGGTCGAGCGTCGAGGTGGCGACCACCGCGCGCAACCCGTTGGCCGCCATGGCCTGCTCCACCTTGCGCCGTTGGCCGACATCCAGCGAGCCGTGATGCAGTGCGATGGGCAGCGTATCGTCATTGATTGACCACAATTCCTGAAACAGCAATTCAGCCTGACTGCGCGTGTTGACGAAGATCAGCGTCATCTTGTGCGCTTTGATCGCCTCCATGACATCGGGCATGGCGTGGCGTGCAAAATGGCCCGACCATGGAATGCGGTTGTCGGTGCGCAAAATGGTGATGTCGGGCTTCGCGCCACCCTCCACGGTGATCAGTTCACTCAGCGCTCTTTCGCCGGGCTTCTGGTCCACCAGCCAACCACGCAATTGGTCGGGTTGGGCCACGGTGGCGGAAAGTCCAATAGATTGCACATCGGGACACAGCCGCCGCAACCGAGCAAGGCCCAACGCCAGAAGGTGCCCACGCTTGGAAGTGACCAGCGAGTGCAACTCATCAAGCACAATATGCTTCAGGTCACTGAAGAAGATGTCGGCATCCTTATGCGACAACAACAGCGCCAGCTGTTCCGGCGTGGTCAGCAAGATGTCGGGCGGTGCCAGCTTTTGGCGCTGGCGCTTGGACTGCGGTGTGTCGCCGGTGCGCGTTTCAATTTTGACCGGCAGGCCCATCTCGTTGACCGGCGTCGACAGGTTGCGCTCAATGTCGACCGCCAGCGCCTTCAGCGGCGAAATGTAGATCGTGTGCACGCCGGGTTTGCGCAGGCCCGGCGGTGTTTTGGGCCGTGCTGCCAAATCCACCAGCGACGGCAGAAAACCGGCCAATGTTTTGCCCGCACCGGTGGGCGCGATCAGCAGCGTCGAATGGCCCGCCTGTGCATTGGCCAGCAATTTCAGTTGGTGCGGACGCGCCTGCCAACCGCGCGACAAAAACCAGCGCACGAACGCTTCCGGCAAATGCGCGGAAATGTGAGGCTGGGCTTGTATGGCGGGTGTTTGATTCATGGCCTCAATTTAGAGCCGACATCGGGCGAAGCAAACGATAACCCTACCGCGCCCGACAAAATGGCCTATCTTTGTTCCCATGCGCCCTGATGACCTTTTGCACCCCACACCCAAGGGCCTCTATTGCCCGCCCGGTGATTTTTACATCGACCCCGTGCGGCCTGTCGCGCGCGCGTTGATCACCCACGGGCATGCGGACCATGCGCGGGCGGGCCACACCCATGTGACGGCGACCGATCAGACGCTGGACATCATGGCGATACGCTACGGTGCAAGCTTCGCGGACGCCAAACAACCTGCAGCCTTGGGCGAGGTGATGGAGATCAACGGCGTCACGGTGTCGTGGCATCCGGCGGGTCATGTGCTGGGTTCCGCGCAAATCGCGGTGCAAAAAGACGGGTTGAAGATTGTCGCATCGGGCGACTACAAACGCCGCCCCGACCCCACATGTGCGCCCTTTGAAGTGGTGCCCTGCGATGTGTTTATCACCGAAGCCACATTTGGTTTGCCGGTCTTCCGTCACCCGCCAGATGCTGACGAGATCAACCGCCTGCTGACCAGTGTGAAGCGCTTTCCCGAGCGCGCCCATCTGGTGGGTGCTTATGCGCTAGGCAAAGCGCAGCGCGTCATCGCGCTCATCCGCGCGGCGGGTTATCACGAGACGATCTACATTCACGGTGCGATGGAAAAGCTGTGCGCTTATTACCAAAGCCAGGGCATCGATCTCGGCCCGTTGGCCCCCGCCACCATCGATAAGGGGGCGAAAGACCAATTTGCCGGCAAAATCATCGTCGGCCCACCATCAGCCTTCGCTGACAAATGGGCGCGTCGGTTTCCCGATCCGGTGGCGTGCTTTGCGTCCGGCTGGATGCGCGTGCGCCAGCGCTCCAAACAACGCGGCGTCGAACTGCCGATTATTCTGTCCGACCACTCCGACTGGGACGAACTCACCCAAACCATCCGCGACACCGGCGCCAGTGAGGTGTGGGTGACCCATGGGAGGGAGGAAGCCTTGGTGCGCTGGTGCGAGTTGGCACAAATCAAAGCACGCCCGTTGAATATGGTTGGCTATGAGGATGAGGCGGAGTGATGGGCCTCACTCCCGCCGTCATTCCGGGGCTTGTCCCCGGAATCCAGTGTGTGTTGCAAGTCGGTAGTGGGAGGCCTGCAATGAAAGCCAGAACAAGAACTTTAAAAGTCATCCACGCACAGACTCTGGATTCCGGCAACAAGTGCCGGAATGACGTGTGGGGAGATTAGGATTTGAAAACTGAAACGCTTGCGCCCACCCAAACCTGCGTCATCCTAGCAACGAGTGCCGGGATGACGCAGGTTTGGGTGAACGATGCTGGTATTAGGGAGCCACGGCCAATGACGGGCTACGTTTACATCATCACCAACAAGCGCAATGGTACGCTCTATACCGGTGTCACCTCAGACGTTCGCGATAGAATGCATCAACATAGCAATAATCTGACACCGGGTTTTGCCTCCAGCCACAATTGCAAAATTCTGGTTTGGTTCGAGCGACATCCAAATATCGTTCTAGCTATTCAACGCGAAAAAACGGTCAAAGAATACCCACGGCAATGGAAACTGAACTTAATCGAAGGGCTGAACCCGCATTGGTATGATCTCACTGATGCGATTGACGAGATTGATAACCCGTATGTTCCCAAGCCGGGCTCTGCGCAAAGCCGAAACTATGACTGAACAACAACCATACGCCGCCGTCATTCCGGGGCTTGTCCCCGGAATCCAGAGTGTGTTGCAAGTCGGTGGTGGAAGGCCTGCAATGATAGCCGGAGCATGGACGTCAAAAGTCATCCAGGCAAAGACTCTGGAT
>JBAUIL010000282.1:0-5857 GCA_049682915.1 Ahrensia sp.
CCAACCACACCACCATCAACCGCCTTCATCGAGCCGTCAGCCTGTTGTTCGGCACGATAGGCATTGGCGATGTTGAAGGCGATGTTGGTGGCTAGTGATGTCTTGCCCATGCCGGGCCGGCCGGCCAGAATAATCAAGTCGGAGGCCTGCAAACCGCCCATGCGTTCATCCAGCAGCTGAAGGCCGCAGGATACGCCGGACAGATGGCCGTCGCGCTGATAGGCTTCTGTCGCCATCTCAATCGCGTTGCGCACCGCTTCATTGAACGGCTGGAAGCCACCATCATAGCGGCCTGTTTCCGCCAGTTCGAACAGTCGGCGCTCGGCATCCTCGATCTGCTCTTGCGGTGCCATTTCAACCGGCGCGTCATAGGCGATATTGACCATATCTTCGCCGATACCGATCAGCGCGCGGCGTGTGGCAAGGTCATAGATCGCACGGCCATAGTCTTCCGCGTTGATAATGGTAACGGCTTCAGCCGCCAACCGCGCGAGATATTGCGCAATCGTCAGTTCACCAATCTGCTCGTCTTGCGGCAAAAACGTCTTGATGGTGACCGGGTTGCAGGTTTTGCCCATGCGGATTTGCTGCGCCGCCGTGCCATATATCTGCCGGTGAATCGGTTCGAAAAAATGCTCGGCTTTCAGAAAGTCAGAGACCCGATAGAACGCATCATTGTTGACGAGTATGGCACCCAACAGCGCCTGCTCAACCTCCACATTTCCTGGTGCCTGGCGGTAAAGTGACTTATCGTCTCTATTGTCATTCTGGTTCAAAAACGGAACGGGTTCAGCCATTATCTCGATTTCCTTTGCACGCCTTCTTTTGGGCTGCGGTGAGCGACTAAACCAGTCGCGTTTCGCGACTATGCCCGTGATTCACAGCGCCCGCGATGAACTTGTACAAACTGCTGGTTTTTTGGTTGACTCACAGCCTACACGATTCGCTCGTTTGAAAGTGTTGACCCGGCAACAAAAAACCCGGCTGCATTGCTGCAGCCGGGCTTCATTCCGATAAAACGCTACTGATTAAGCGTCGTCGCCTTCTGCCGCGTCGTCGGCAGGGGCATCGTCTTCGTCATTGCGGCGTGAAGGACGATCATCATCTTCGTCTTCAAAGTCAGCCAGTGATTCAAATTTGTCTTCGTCTTCACCGTAAATGGCGTCGGCTGTTGTCAGGTCTTCACCGGATGCCTGACGCTCAGCTTCGTCTGCTGTGCGGGCAATGTTGAGCGTGATTTTTGTTTCAATTTCAGGGTGCAACGCCAATTCAACTTCGTGCAAGCCAATCGATTTGATCGGTGTTTTCAAGTCAACCTGGTTGCGCGCAACGCTGAAGCCTGCGGCTGTCAGCAGGTCTGCAATATCACGGGTTGAAACTGAACCATAAAGTTGGCCAGTCTCACCGGCAGAGCGGACAGCCACGAATGTCTTGCCATTGAGGCCTTCGCCAATTTTAGACGCTTCAGCTTTGCGCTCTTCGTTGCGGGCTTCGATATCTGCGCGTTGCGCTTCAAACTGGGCACGGTTGGCTTTGTTGGCGCGCAGAGCACGGCCCTGTGGCAGCAGAAAGTTGCGCGCGAAACCGTCTTTCACGGTAACTTCGTCGCCGATGGTGCCGAGTTTGGCAATACGCTCAAGAAGAATGACTTGCATGGGTTTGTTCCTTTATTGAAGTCTGAGAAAATTCAGGTGTTTGATTTGGGATGGTCTGAAACAGGCATGTTGCGCGCGAGCGAAAACATGCCCCAAACGGTGAAGGGAAGTGCCGCGATCAACGTCAGCGCCACTGCGCCATAGACGACGATAAGCGCGAGCATCTGCCATGGTTGGCCCTGTGTGCGTAGGTGAAACGTGGCAAAGCCCGCCAAGGTGAAGCCAGCCAGCAACGCGCCGACAAAAACATTGGCCGCAAGGCCAAAGCCGCCGGGAATGAAGGTCAGCACAACAAACACGCCCAGCGCGATCATAGCGATACGCGGCATGCGCATGGAGATCGGCCACTCATCGGCAGGCCGCGCCAAATTGCCCGACGAACGGCTGATACGCAGCGCCAAATACAAATTACCGGCAAGTACGAGCACCCACATGGCAGGCTGCATGAGCGGGATAAGGTTGGTGATCGCGCTGATGAACCCGGCGCGCCCCTCATCGCTGAACGCGAATTCCGGGTTGGCTTCCTGCAACCGGCGGATCATCTCATCCGCAACAGTGGTCACGTAGCTTTCGTTAAAGCCAACCAAAATACCGGCAGTGACAAAGGCGACCGCCGTCATGATGGCAAGGCGGAACATCACATCCGATAGAGGGAACCACGCGAGCTTGCCCGCAGGACCGCCGATTTCAGTGGCCGGCCGCGACAGGGTCAGCCAATGCGCCGCCGTGGCGGCGGGCAGAGCGGTGGTCAGCAAAATAAACGCGGCTGTGTGAAAATTGGCCGCAATGCCAATGCCTGCGGCGGCAGCCAGAACAGCCACGGCACCCGCGATCGAACCCCAGCCGAGACCGGCGATCATGATTGGCAGCGGCGACAGGAAAAACAGCAGGATCGCCATGCCCGAGCCGGACGCGATGCCGAGGCTCAGAATAACGGTTGCAGCGCCCGCAAGCGCGCCCACACCAATGTCTTTGCTGTCAATATTCATGGTCGCTGTCCTGCCTTTGGCAGTTAGGAGCCATTCGCCCCAACTTGGTTTCATTTATGCGTCGCGCACACCGGCGCGAAAGTGTGGCGCGCACGAAGCGCGCCACGCAATGCTTAGCTCACCACGTATGGCAGCAGGCCCAAGAAACGGGCGCGTTTGATGGCTTTTGAAAGCTCGCGCTGCTTTTTCATGGAAACGGCTGTGATGCGTGACGGAATGATTTTGCCACGCTCAGAGACATAACGCTGCAACAGCTTGATGTCTTTGTAGTCAATTACCTGCGCATTGGCACCGGAAAACGGGCATGTTTTACGGCGACGGTGAAACGGGCGGCGTGTTGGAAGCTGATTAATATCTACCATTTTGATTTCTCCTTAATCACGTGGCCGACGGTCGCCACGGTCCGGGCGGTCGCCACGGTCTGGACGGTCACCGCGGTCTGGACGGTCGCCACGACGGTCGTCGCGCTCGCTGTTACGGCGAAGCATGGCGGACGGGCCTTCTTCGTGGGCTTCAACACGCACAGTCATGTAACGCAGCACGTCTTCGTGAATGCGCATTTGGCGCTCAAGCTCGTGGATAACCGGGCCGGGTGCATCAATGTCCATCAGCGTGAAATGCGCTTTACGGTTTTTGTTGATGCGATACTGGAGCGATTTCAGGCCCCAAGCCTCGGTGCGGCCAACGGAACCACCATTGGTTTCGACGACGGATTTGAAGTGGTCAGCCAGCTCTTCAACAGCTTGGCTAGACAAGTCCTGGCGTGCCAGGAAGATGTGTTCATAAAGTGCCATATTATGGTGCCTTAGTCGGTTTCATTTCATGCCGCCCAGCGCGAAGCCTCCGCAACCAATCCAAAACCTGACATGTCAGGCCCGAAAGGCGCTTGATACTCGACGGGTCGAGAGCGGGAACACAGGTGGCGCAATGATCTCTCGTCATCACATATGGGTTAGCCAAAAGCTGCGAAAGCAAGAAGCCAAACACCCACCACCGTTCAGCCCCCGGCTGACCAGCAATGGGGTGCGTATACAGGATTTTGCGGTGGGTGCAAGGGGCAAGGGGGGGAGCGGGCAGGGGAAAGGGGAAAGGGGAAAGGGGAAAGGGGCAAACGCCCTGGTCAAACCCCACCCACCAGCGACAGCCATCCGCAATAGCCGACAAACCCGGCCAACAGCACAGCGCCATGCGCCCGTGTCACGCGCCAGCCTGTGACCAGGAACAGGGCGAGAAGGGCGGTTGCGCCGACCATGATCATCGCCGACGGTCCGGCGATCAGGGCGCTTGCTTTCAGCGGCACAATCGACGCCGATATGCCGACGATGGCTAAAATGTTGAATATGTTAGAACCGACAATATTGCCGATGGCGATGTGTGCCTGCCTGCGCAATGAGGCAGTGATGGTTGTCGCCAATTCCGGCAGGCTGGTGCCGACAGCGACCACGGTCAAACCAATGACCGCTTCGTTGACACCAAGCGTGCGCGCAATATCCACAGCGCCGCGCACCAATAAATCTGCGCCCGCAAACAAGGCAACAAATCCTGCTGCGATAACGAGGCCCCAGTGCAGGCGCAGCGGTGCATCGTCCAGCGCATCATCGTCGCTTTTACCGCGTCCCGTGATGATAACGACTAGCAGATAGACCACCAGCAAAGCCATAAATACAAGCCCCGCAACACGCGGCACGCCACCGGTGAGCATGACACCACTAAGCAGCAGCGCAGCACCAAGCATGACAAACGCATCGCGATTCAAGTCTTTGGACGGCTTCATCGCAAATGGGCCCAAAAGCGCGCCCACACCGGCAATCAACAAGATATTGGCGATGTTGGAGCCGACCACATTGCCCAGCGCGATGTCGGGTTGTCCGGCAAGGCTGGCCTGCAATGAGACGAGGAGTTCCGGCATCGACGTGCCAAAACCCACGACCGTAATCGCGATGATAAAAGGGCTGAGCCCGGCACGTCGTGCGGCGGAAATGGCGCCAGAGACCAGCCACTCACCACCAAAATAAAGCAGAACGAGGCCCGTCGCGACCAGTAAAAGACTGATTGTCATGATTTACATTAGTCCAGAAGCTGGTCCGCGTCAGCACGGCCGCTCATGATCCACAATTTAACCGTCGCCCAAATCACGCCTACCAAAATAGGCAAGGAAACAACAGTCATACCAATTATGTTCAGGTTGAACGAGGAAACGACAACCCAGTCAACGACCAGCGCCACAACGGCAAGGTGAACGATGACGATGCTGACATCAATAGCGCGCATAAATGCGCTGGCACGCTTGGGAAAAGAAATGTTTTCCATCGGGAAAATCCAAAAGCAGCCCGCTACGCAGGGGCTGGACGCAGATGCTTGGCGCTCGAATTTGGACTTAAATGTGGCAGACGCGATGACGAGCGTGGGGTTGACATATCAGCGTCAATTTTCCACCTGTGCCCCAACGTAACGGGGACCATCACATGACAATCGCACTCACATTTCCGGGCCAGGGTAGCCAGTCTGTCGGCATGGGCAAGGCACTGGCGGATAGCTATCCGGTAGCCAAAGCCGTTTTTGAGGAAGTGGATGAGGCGCTGGGTGAAAAACTGTCCGATATCATGTGGAACGGACCGGAAGAGACGCTGACACTAACCGCCAACGCCCAGCCTGCGCTGATGGCGGTCTCAGTTGCGGCGGTGCGCGTGCTGCAGGCCAAAGGCTTTGACATCACAAGTGCTGCCTATGCGGCTGGGCATTCGCTGGGTGAATATTCTGCCCACGCGGCGGTCGGTACGTTTTCGCTGGCCGATACAGCGCGGCTGTTGCGCATTCGCGGCAACGCCATGCAGGCCGCCGTGCCAGCGGGCGAGGGCGCGATGGCGGCGATTATCGGCTTGGAGGCCGATGTTGTGACCGAAATTTGCGCCAAGGCCGCAATGGCGCACAGTGCCGTTTGTCAGATCGCCAATGATAATGGCGGCGGCCAATTGGTTATTTCCGGCTCAAAAGCCCCGGTTGAAGCAGCCGCCGAAGCAGCAAAGGAAGCGGGTGCCAAGCGCGCGCTAATGCTGCCGGTCTCTGCTCCCTTCCACAGTGCATTGATGGCACCGGCAGCGGACGCGATGGCGCAAGCGCTCAGCGACGTCACCATCAATGCGCCTTCTGTGCCCATTGTCGCCAATGTGTTGGTCGCACCCGTCACAGACACTGACCAGATTAAACAATGCC